>CAMTZV010000140.1 GCA_947086625.1 uncultured bacterium
TGTGACGCCTACGACGAGGCCTACAAGGTCGTCGAGACGGATTTTTCCATCGAGGACGGCATGTTCAGCCTCACGATCCCGGTTTTGAACCACGGCACCAAGGTAAAGGTTTACAGCATTGACTGGATCGACCGCATCAGCGTTGTCACGAGCTATGTGACGGAGGACGTCGCGCCGAATATGCCGGTGCTCAAAGAAGTCTATGCGGTGGACGACCATATATTTGGAAAGATACCGGCTGCCGGCGAGGGGCCGTACACGGTTTCGGCGGATGACGGGACGGACATTTACACCGGAGAGGTGGATAAAAACGGGTTTTTCTCCTTAAAGGTGGGCGATCTGCCGGAGGGCGCAAAGCTGACTGTTACCGCGAGCGATACGGTGGACGGCAAAAAGCGCACGAGCGCGAAGGCGTCCGTTACGGTTGTGTCGTACAAATCGATCCTGTCGCAGTACACGGATATCACGTTTGACGAGATTGACAGCAAGGGCACAATGGTTTCGGGCCATATCAACGACTATACGGGAAAAGTCAACCTGCTGATCGGGACGACGCGCGTGATCGTCAACACGGATGAAAACGGAAGCTTTTCGTATATGCTCTCACAGCCGCGGGCAGAGGGCACGCCGATCGTGGCGATGGTGCGCGATGCGGACGGAAGCGTCTACGATATATGCGAGACGACCGTGAAGCTGGCGATTCCCGATATGCCGGAGCTCATCGACGACGAGATTTACGATACGGCGACGAAGATCCGGGTATTCTGCGCGGATCAGGCGACCGCAGTCGTCAAGATCGGAAGCAAGTATTACAAGGCAGATCAGGGCGTTTATAATAAGAAGAAGGGCGGCTATGTATACACCGTAACGCTTAAGAAGGAGCCGAAGGAAGGCGCGAAGGTTATCATCTATATGATGAATGAGGCCGGAAAGAGCCAGAAGATCCAGACGGTAGTCGTGGCAGACCCGGATAAACCCGAGGAGCCGGAAGAGGACGGCAAAAAGCGGGAGGTTTGACATTCATTTTAAAATCGAAAAGGAGCGGAGGCCGTATGGCTTCCGCTCCTTTGATATATTTTGATAGAGAGAGATTTATGCGAGCTGTTTTAAAATCCACGAGACGTCGCCTGTCGTTTTCATCTTCTCTAAGACGGCTTCGTCTTCGAGGGCCGCACAGAACTTTGCCAGCAGCTCGAGGTGCTCGTCGCCGATTCCGGCGATGCCGAATACGAGCTGGGCGTCCTCATCGCCAAAGCTGACGCCCTCGGGATACTGCACGAGCACGATGCCGGTCTTTTTCACGGAGCCCTTCGCGTCGGACGTGCCGTGTGGGATCGCAAGGCCCATTCCCATGTAGGTGCTGACGAGCTTTTCGCGCTCGACCATGGCGTCTACGTAGGATTCGTCCACACAGCCCTGTGCCACGAGCAGCGCGCCTGCGGCGCGAATTGCCTCCTCCTTTGAGACGCGCGGCTGGTTCAGCCGTATGCCGTTTTCGTCGATGACCCTCTTTGCGGGTGCGGCGGAGGAATCTTCGGCAGCGGTCTGCGGCGCGGCTGTGTGCTTGTCGGCGCACGATGCGAGCTGTTCATAGAGCGCGTCGAGCGACGGGTCGGCGAGAAAATTTCCGATGGTGATCAGTCTTGCCTGCGGCGCGGATTTTGCCGCGCGTTCCGCGAGCGTCGTCTGGACGACGGCGATGTCGCAGTCGGAGGGGATGTTGTCGACCGACGTGTTTTTTACGACGATCTCCGGCCGGATGCCTTTTATGCGGTTGCGGAATTTGGTGGCGCCCATCGCGGAGGAGCCCATGCCGGCATCACATGCAAAGATGATCTTGCGAACGGAGGAGCCGTCGACGGGGACGGCATCCTTTACGGCGGAAAGCCCCTTTGCCTCCGCCTTCATCTGGCTCGTCTGAGCCTGAGCCTGTGAGAGGCTGGTTCCTTTTTTGCCGTCGGTCAGCCGGATGATCGGGGAAGCGATCACAAACGATACGGCAGTGGCGATGAGCACGCCGACGACGATCAGGAAAATTTTATCCGTGGGAGCCATCGCTAAGACCGCAATGATGGAGCCGGGCGAGGAGGGTCCCTTCAGGCCGCAGCCGGTCAGCATGAAAAATGCGATGGCACAGATGTTTCCGACGATCGGTGCGATGATGACAACCGGATTCATCAGTATGTACGGAAAGTAGATCTCGTGGATACCGCCGAGGAAGTGGATGATAACCGCTCCCGGTGCGGATTGCTTCGTCGTTTTGTCATTTGCAAAAAAGCAGTATGCGAGCAGCACGCCCAGTCCCGGCCCGGGGTTTGCCTCGAGCAGGTACATGATGGAGCTTCCGAGCTGCGATGCCTGAGCGGAGCCGATCGGCGTAAAAATGCCCTGGTTGATCGCGTTGTTGAGGAAGAGCACCTTTCCCGGCTCGATGAAGATCGCCAGCAGCGGCAGCAGGCTGTGCTGCACGAGGATCTCCACGCCCGCCGAGAGAACGGTTAAGATCGTCGTCATAACCGGCCCGATGACAAAGTAGCCGAAGATGGCGAGGATCATGCCCAGAATGCCGACGGAGAAATTGTTGATGAGCATCTCAAAGCCGGTGGGCATTTTGTCTTCCATAAATTTGTCAAACATTTTGATGACCCAGCCCGCAAACGGCCCGAGGGCCATGGCTGCCATGAGCATCGGCTGCCCTTCGATTCCGCCGACGCCGGCGATGCAGCCCATGATCGCAATTGCACCCATAACGCGGCCCCTGTCGCCGCCGATGAGCGCGCCGCCTGTGGAGGCGATGAGCACGGGGAGCAGATAGGTGAGCATATATGGCTGGATCGAGGCCAGCCCTGCGTTTGGTATCCATCCGTCCGCAATAAAGAGCGCAGTTATAAGACCCCATGCGATAAATGCGCCGATGTTAGGCATTACCATGGAGGAGAGGAATTTACCAAACCGTTGTATTCTGTTTTTCATGCGTTGCTTCTCCTTATTAAAATGAAAGCAAATTATAGTAGGTGTGCGCCGAGCCTTTCGCACTCGGCCCCAAAATCTGCCGGGGCGCCCTCGTCGGAAATGACGGTCATGCCCTCCTCTAAGCGGCAGATCTGGAAAATACTTTTTTTATCGATCTTGGAGGAATCCATGAGAATGAGCGTTTCGGCAGCCTGACCAAGCGCCGCGCGCTTCAGATAGGATTCCATTAAAACCTCGCAGGAAAAGCCGACGTCGCCCGCGTAGCTCGTGACGCCCAGCACGGCCAGATCAAAATTGACACGCTTCACGGATTCAATGGCGTCGGGGCCGCATACGCTCATGCTGTATTTGTTCAGCTCGCCCCCGAGCAGAAATACGGTGGGGCGTACGAGCTTTGAGAGCTCCATCGCACAGTCCATGCTGTTCGTAAAGATGAAGTTCGGCTGGTCGGGCCAGATCCTTGCGAGCGCCGCGGTCGTGCTGCCGGAATCGAGGTAAACGGTAATGTTGGGCCGGATAAACGGCAGCGCTTTTTTGACGATGCACTCCTTCTCCTCCACGTTTCGCACGGCGCGGCGGCTGAGCAAATCGTCCGTTCCCAAAACGACCTCGACTGATTTCGCACCGCCGTGGATGCGGACGATCTTTTTCGCCTCATCCAATGCCTTCAAGTCCGTTCGCAGCGTCATCTGCGAAACGTTTGAAAATTTCTTTTCGAGCTGTGCGAACGTAATGTTTCCCTTTTCGTTAATAAAATCGACGATCGCATTTCTGCGCTGTTCCATTGTATCCATAGAAGATCCTCCAGTCCGGTTGTATTTTGTCCGGTGCGGGCGGAGCCGGTCTTTATCTGCGGAGTGGGAAGCTTAGTTCTCCACGAAATGCTTCAGCAGATATTCCTCTGCCTCCGGGCACCATAATCCCATATTTGCATCTAATATATCGGCTAATCCGTTAAAACGCTCATCCTCTGCGCCCTTTGCGCGGAAATCCTCGAGCGCGGTCAGCGGCATGCTCAGATGCGTATAGATGAGTTTCTTGCCGCCCGGGATCTTCGGCAGATTTAAGGTGGTGTCCGCTACGGAGTCAATACCGCCCACAGGGGGTACCATAACCGCCGGGTCAATGCGTCCCTCGGCTGTCAGCTCGAGTGACTCGATCATGTCTGCCGTGTTGCCGCCGGTGGTGCCCATGACATGTGTGGAGTTGTAGTGCACGTCATAGAAGTTCATCTTTGCGGAAAACCGGGTGTCGGTGGGACCTGCGAAGAAGTTCAGGCAGCCGTCGCGGCCCAGCACCCCGCTGCTCTGCTCTACGACAGCCGCCACGGGCGCGTAGCAGAAGACGTCGTCAAAGCCGGTGCCGCCCGTCATTGCGCGAAGCCCTGCAACGGGATCCTCCATCTTTCCGGTGTTGACAAAGTGCAGGTCAATGCCGTCCGCCTTTGCGTCAGCCACGGGGAAAAGCTCTTCGGCCCGTGCGAGACGGTCGTCGTTTACGTCTGTGACAACGATCATGGACGGACGGACATCGCGGTGAAGCGCATAGGTCAGCGCGCCGAGTCCCATGGGGCCTGCGCCCGCCATGATCGCCAGCTTACCGCCCTCTTTAATACCCATATCGTGGTGATAAACACCCATTTTTGTGTGGTAGGCTGCGTTGAAGGCCCCGATGCTGCATGACATCGGCTCTGCCAGGGATGCCTCGTAGTAGGCGCGGCCCTTGTACTCTAACAGGCAGTCCAGCTCCATGACCTCTGCGGGAATGATGCAGTAGGTACAGTCTCCGCCGAAAAACTCATAGGAATAGCCGGGGCTCCACATGGTTCCCTTATAGTTTAAGGCGGGCTGTAACGTGAATTTCATGCCGGGCTTGAACCGATCCTGATGCTTTGCGCCTACCTTTACGATGTCGCCTGCAAACTCGTGGCCGAGGATTGCAGGATGCTCTGCCACGTCGTCGTGCACGCGCTTGTGCTCCTTGCCAAGGATGGCACATTTGTAAGTGGACATGCAGATGCTGTCCGATACGACCTTTACCAGAATTTCGTCGTCCCTGATCTCCGGCAATTCAAATTCGTCCATGCGAAGATCGTTTGCACCGTGTAACCTCACTGCTGTTGTTTTCATTTTAAAAGTTCTCCTTTCTTTTTGTTTTTACAGGTGATTTTGTAACGTTGCTTTTATTTTAAAAGTTGAAATTATTATAACAACAGTATAAGCGGCTGTCAATACTTTTGTTTCAAAAATACAAATTATTTTTTCAACAATGAAAGAGACGGTTCAGACCACGCTATTCGAGGAGGCACTTATTATAAAAAAGGAAAAAACTTCTTGCATTTTTGACAGACCTGTGATATTATGGATGATGCTTTATTGTGGTAAATAGGCTTATTCTGCGCACTTTTTGGCGCGGGATCATCAAAATGATAACGAGAGGTGAAACGTCAATGGAGAAAAACAGAATACGTCCGGTACAAG
>CAMTZV010000141.1 GCA_947086625.1 uncultured bacterium
CAGCATTTGCCGCCAAGGTGCGCCGCATACGTGTGCACCCCCGCCTGAGAGAGCTTTCTCACCGTCCCACGCAGATCATCCGACACGTAAAACGGAACGCGGTAAATGCTGCCCATCGTCGCCCGCACCGTCTTCGGCGCAAACAGATCCGCGGTATGCCTGCTCATGATGATTCCGCTCATACCCGCGCCCTCCGCCGTGCGGAACATCGTCCCGAGGTTCCCCGGATCCTGGATGTCCTCGAGCACTAAAAGCGCTGTCCGCTCCCCGCACAGCAGGTCCGAAAACTGATAGGCCGGCATATGCACAACGGCGAGAATGCCCTGAGGCGCGCCGGTATCGCTGGCGTGTGCAAATACGCAGTC
The DNA here is from genome assembly GCA_947086625.1 of uncultured bacterium. Taxonomy (GTDB): domain Bacteria; phylum Bacillota; class Clostridia; order Lachnospirales; family Lachnospiraceae; genus W0P33-017. Next base: position 366 of record CAMTZV010000141.1, read on the forward strand.
ACTCACCGTCTCATAGTCTGCGCCGCTTTTCGCCAGCAATACGCGGTTTTGTTCTTTTTCCAGAAACTGCTCCGCCACGTAAACCTTCTCAATCAGTGCCGCCGGCGTCTCCGAAAAGAGCTTTGCCCCCTCAACGACAAAGGCGCGCAGTTCCCTACGCGCCCTCGCCTTATTATTTAACTGTATGATCGTTTTGATCTGTCGGTTCGATGTACTGCTTATCATGATCCTTCCTCGATGCGGGCGTCCCGCTGCCGGGTGCAGCCCCGCGGTATGCATGGTTATCTCGCCAGCGTGTAGCAAATATCGTACTCGTAGTCGTTCAGCGATTTGTTCATTGCAAGCGCCTCGTCGATATCGAAATCTACCACGTGGTTTTCCCGGAGCGCGACCACACGGTTGCTCTTTCCCCTGCACAGGCAGTCCACCGCGTAAGCGCCCATCACCGATCCCATCATGCGGTCCCTGGCCGTCGGGCTGCCGCCGCGCTGCATGTATCCGAGAATCGTCGCGCGCGTCTCCACGCCGGTCGCCGCCTCGATACGCCGCGCCATGGACGTCGAGTGGCCGATGCCCTCCGCGTTGATGATGATGTGGTGCTTCTTGCCGATCTTGCGGTTTTCGATAATATTGTTTACAAGCCGCTGCTCGTCGTAATCGTATTTCTCGGGAAGCAGCACATCCTCCGCGCCGTTGGCAACGCCGCACCAGAGGGCGATAAAGCCCGCGCCGCGGCCCATGACCTCGATGATCGAGCAGCGCTCGTGGGAGGTCGACGTATCGCGCACCTTGTCAATGGCCTCCATCGCGGTGTTGACCGCCGTGTCAAAGCCGATCGTATAATCCGTGCACGCAATATCCAGATCGATCGTGCCGGGCACACCGATCGTGTTGATGCCGCACGCCGCCAGCTTCTGTGCGCCGCGGAAGGAGCCGTCGCCGCCGATGACAACCATTCCGTCGATGCCGTGCTTTTTACAGATCTCGGCGCCCTTTTCCTGCCCCTCGGACGTCGTGAACTCGGTGCAGCGCGCGGTCTGTAAGATCGTGCCGCCGCGCTGGATAATATCGGAGACGCTTCGTTTGTTCATGTCAACGATCTCTTCCTGAAGCAGTCCCGCATAACCTCTCTGAATGCCCTTCACCTGCTTGCCCTCAGTCAGCGCACGGCGGACAACCGCGCGGATCGCCGCGTTCATGCCCGGTGCGTCGCCGCCGCTCGTCAGTACGCCGATTGTATGAACCTCGTTTGCCATAATATTTGAAACCTCCTAATCTTGAAATCTGGTTTATTCTTCCAAAAAACTTATCCCATTTATTCTAATCTCTTTTACTTCCGTTTTCAATAGCCTTTTCGACGACTTTTACGTTTTTTTCTCCAAAGGCCTCGTAAAACTGCCCAAGCGGCAGTGTATCCACCGACACATTCCAGTTTGCGGGCAGCCGCTTCACCGCCTTGATGCCGGAAATGTAAATGACGACCGTATCCCCTCCCTCGCTTGCGCGCAGCATGTCGTACACCTTCTGCTCGGCCGCCGCATAGTCCTCCTTCGTGGCAAACTGCAGCCACAGCTCCTTTTTCGTGTCCGCAAAGGAATAGATGCACTCACAGATGAGCTTGCCGTTTTTCTCCTCCTCCGCGTTCACGCGCCCCCGCACAAACACCTTGGCATCCCGCTCTAAAAGCTCCTTGTACTTCTCATAGTCCCGCGGGAAAACGATGACCTCCGTCGTCCCGAACAGATCCTCCACGGTAAGAAACGCCATCGTCTTATTATTTTTCGTAAATTTTACGGTTTTATCCGTAATCATGCCGCCGATCACGACATGGGCGCCGTCTGTGAGCTTGATCCCGCCCTCTTCCTCGTCATAAATAAAATCCGTCGTGACCGCCGTGATATTTTTCCACCATTTCTCCTCGTACTCCTCCAGCGGATGCCCGCTGATATAAACTCCCAGCACATCCTTTTCAAAGGCAAGCATCTCCTCCTTGCCAAACTCCGACACGTCCGGCAGCCGGATCTCAAACTCCTGCTTGTCCTCCTCCGCCACGAGGTCAAAGAGGCTCATCTGCCCCTGGATGGAGCCCTTGCGCTCCTGCGTCGCCTGCTCTAAGATCATCGGATAGATCAAAATCTTCTGCCTGCGGTTGCCCGCCACACAGTCGAGCGCGCCCGATTTGATGAAGTTTTCCACCACGCGCCTGCTGACCTCGCGGCCGCCCGTGCGGCCGATAAAATCCTTTAAGCTTTTGTAGGGGCCGCCCTTTTTGCGCTCCCCAACGACCGTCTGCACAACCGGCGGGCCGACACTCTTGATCGCGCTCATCCCAAAGCGGATCGCCCCCGCGCTCACCGAAAAATTGCCCTCGCCCTCGTTGACGTCCGGCGGCAGGATGGAGATTCCCATGGCACGGCACGTCTGGATGTACTCGGATACCTTGCTCGTGTTGTCCTTCACCGAGGTCATGAGCGCCGCCATAAACTCAACCGGATAATAGTATTTCAGATACGCGGTCTGGTAGGCCACAACCGCATACGCCGCCGCATGGGATTTGTTAAACGCATATTTTGCAAAATCGATCATCTCGTCATAGATCTTGTCTGCAACCTTTTCGGGAATGCCGTTTGCGATACAGCCCTTCACGCCCTGCTCCTCGTTTCCGTACACGAAGTTTTTGCGCTCCTCCTCCATGACGTGCGTCTTTTTCTTGGACATGGCGCGGCGCACGAGATCGCTGCGCCCGAGCGTGTAGCCCGCCAGATCGCGCACGATCTGCATGACCTGCTCCTGATAGACGATGCAGCCGTAGGTCGGCGCCAAAATCGGCTCGAGCTGCGGGCAGTCGTAAACAATCTCGCCCATATTGTTTTTTCCGCGGATATAGGCCGGTATAAATTCCATCGGGCCGGGGCGGTAAAGCGAGATACCCGCGATGACATCCTCCAGGTTCTGCGGCTTTAACTCCTTCATGAAATTTTTCATGCCCCCGCTTTCAAGCTGGAACACGCCCTCGCACCGTCCGGTGCAAAGCGATTCATACACCGCGCGATCGTCATAGTCGATGGCATCCACGTCGATTTTTCCCTTGCCCGCACGCTCGATCAGCCGACACGTATCGTCAATGACGGTCAGCGTCCGAAGCCCGAGAAAATCCATCTTCAAAAGTCCCAGCTCCTCAATCGTCGTCATCGTGAACTGTGTCGTGATCACGCCGTCGGCGCCTCTCGAGAGCGGGACATACTCCTCCATCGGCAGGCGGCTGATGACCACGCCCGCCGCATGAACGGACGTGTGGCGCGGCAGGCCCTCGAGACGGCGCGACATATCGATGAGACGGCGCACCGTCTCGTCGTTTTCGTAGCTCGTGCGCAGCTCCTGATTGATGGTAAGCGCCTTGTCGATCGTAATTCCGAGTTCGCTCGGAATACTCTTTGAAATGTTGTCCACAAACGCATAGGGCAGATCCATAACACGCCCCACGTCGCGGATCACGCCGCGCGCCGCCAGCGTACCAAAGGTGATGATCTGCGTCACGCAGTCCTTTCCGTACTTCTCGATGACATAATCGATGACCTCCTGGCGTCTCTCATAGCAGAAGTCCACATCAATATCCGGCATGGACACGCGCTCGGGGTTTAAAAAGCGCTCAAAAATCAGGCTGTATTTGATCGGATCGATGTTTGTAATGCCCGTCGTGTACGCCACGAGCGAGCCCGCGGCGCTGCCGCGCCCGGGGCCCACCGGAATGCCGTGCGTGCGCGCAAAATTGATGTAGTCCCAGACGATGAGGAAATAGTCGACGTAGCCCATCTTCTCGATAATATCCAGCTCATAGGAAAGCTTCGGCTCCAGCTGCTGCCACGTATCCGGGTAGCGCTGCTTTAATCCGTCGTAGCAGAGCTTTTTCAGATAACCGAGCGGCGTAAAGCCCTCCGGCACGTCAAATTTCGGCAGCTTCGTGTTGCCGAACTCGATCTCTACATGGCAGCGGTCAGCAATCTCTCTCGTATTCTCAAGCGCCTGCGGCGCATAGGGAAAGAGCGCGCGCATCTCCTCCTCGCTCTTGACGTAGTACTGCCCACCCTCGTAGCGCATCCGGTTCTCGTCCGAGAGCTTCGCCGCCGTCTGGATGCACAGCAGAATGTCGTGCGCCTCCGCGTCGTCCGCATACGTATAGTGGCAGTCATTGGTCGCGATCAGCGCGATGCCCGTCTCCTGCGAGAGCCGAAGCAGCCCCGCGTTCACCTTCTGCTGCGCCGGAATGCCGTGATCCTGAAGCTCCAGAAAAAAGTTGCCCGCACCGAAGATATCCTGATAGCGCAGCGCCGCCTCCTTCGCGCCCTCGTAGTCGTCGCGCTCCAGGGCGCGCGCCACCTCGCCCGCCAGACACGCGCTCGCGCAGATTAAGCCCTCGTGGTACGTTTCGAGCACCTCCATATCCACGCGCGGCCGGTAGTAATACCCCTCCGTAAAGCCCTTCGAGACAAGCTTTACAAGGTTCGCATAGCCCGTATTGTTCTCCGCCAGCAAAATCAGATGGTAATAGCGCTCCTCGCCGCGGCCCGCCTCGCGGTCAAAGCGTGAGCCGGGCGCCACGTACACCTCGCAGCCGATGACCGGGTTGATGCCCGCCTCCCTGCACGCCTTGTAAAAATCGATCACGCCGTACATAACGCCGTGATCGGTGATCGCCGCCGCGCGCATGCCAAGCTCCTTCACGCGGGAGACATATTCCTTGATCTTATTCGAGCCATCCAGCAGGGAATACTCGGTATGTGTGTGCAAATGTACAAATGACATGGCGTTTCTCCTTGTATAATGAAATGCTTGTCCGGCAGCGCCCGGCGTATGCCGTCACGGCTGCTGCGGAATCTGCGCAAACTTCACCCGGCACACCTTTTTGCAGAAGCAGAACCCGTATTTGTAAATCCTCGTAAAGCCCTCCTCGAGAAGCTCCGCGGCGTAATCCCGCTCCTCAATCTGGCGCAGCGCCTCGTCGCAGAGCGCCTCCATCTGCCCATATTTTTTTGCGCATTTGATCTCGATGATCATCGCGGGCATTTTGG
>CAMTZV010000142.1 GCA_947086625.1 uncultured bacterium
GCGGTCACTGCGGTCTGCAGGTTGCGCAGGTCGTTTAAGCAGTCGAAAATACGGATAATATCGATACCGTTCGCGATGGACTTCTGCACGAAATACTCCACCACATCGTCCGCATACGGGCGGTATCCCAAAATATTCTGTCCGCGGAAAAGCATCTGAAGCTTGGTGTTCTTAAAGCCTGCCTTTAATTTCCGCAAACGCTCCCACGGATCCTCCTTTAAAAAACGAAGAGATGCGTCAAACGTCGCGCCGCCCCAGCACTCCACGGCATGATAGCCGACCTTGTCCATCTTGTCAATGATGGGAAGCATCTGCTCGGTCGTCATTCTTGTAGCGATCAAAGACTGATGCGCGTCACGCAGGACGGTCTCTGTTATCTTTAACGGTTTCTGTTCTGACATCGTGTTTTCCTCCTTTTTGCCTGTTTTTTGGCATACAGGTATGCCCGAAGGGTATTTCCTCCTATATAATTAAATTCCAAAGATCGCCATAAACGTTCCGGCTGCAACCGCCGTACCGATCACGCCTGCAACGTTCGGGCCCATGGCGTGCATGAGCAGGAAGTTTGTGGGATCCTCGTCCGCGCCGACCTTCTGGGACACGCGGGCTGCCATCGGAACAGCCGATACGCCTGCGGAACCGATCAGCGGGTTGATCTTGCCCTTTGTGACGAAGCACAACAGCTTGCCGATGAGGACACCGGCCGCCGTACCAAACGCAAACGCGATCAGTCCGAGCGCAACGATCTTTAAGGTGCTGACGTTTAAGAACGCCTCCGCACTCGTGGTCGCGCCAACGGAAGTACCAAGCAAAATAACGACGATGTACATCAGTGCGTTGGAAGCCGTCTCCTGTAACTGGCGTACCACGCCGGACTCACGGAACAGATTTCCGAGCATGAGCATGCCGACAAGCGGAGCGGTCGTCGGGAGCACCATACAGACGACGATCGTAACAACGATCGGGAATAAAATCTTCTCGAGCTTTGTGACCGGACGAAGGTTCTCCATCTTGATCTGACGCTCTTTCTTCGTTGTAAGCGCTTTCATAATCGGTGGCTGGATGATCGGCACGAGCGCCATATAGGAATACGCCGCCACCGCGATCGGACCCATCAGCCCCGTCTGCCCGAGCTTACCGGCAAGGAAGATGGACGTCGGGCCGTCCGCACCTCCGATGATGGAGATCGCTGCGGCCGCCTTGTCGTTGAAGCCCATAAAAATCGCCATAAAGTATGCGATGTAAATACCGAACTGCGCCGCCGCACCCAATACAAAGCTGATAGGATTTGCGATCAGCGGTCCGAAGTCGGTCATCGCGCCCACGCCCATGAAGATCAGGGAGGGCAGGATCGACCATTCGTCTAACTGGTAAAAATAATAGAGTAATCCACCTACGCCATTGCTTGCATCCTCCGGATGAATCATGATATCCGGGTAGATGTTTACGAGCAGCATACCGAATGCGATCGGCACTAACAGAAGCGGCTCGTACTCCTTCTTAATCGCGAGATACAGGAAGAAGCAGGCAACTGCAATCATCAAATAGTTTCCTACGGTCAGATTGAAAAAAGCAGTCTGGTGGATGAGATTACTCAGTGTTTCTGCAACGTAACTCATACGAGACCTCCTATCCGACTAATTCATGGTTGCCAAAACAGTTCCAACCTCTACGCTGTCGCCCTTGGCAACGTCAATGCTTGCAATGGTTCCGTCCGCCTCTGCGACAACGGGTGTCTCCATCTTCATAACCTCTAAGATCACAACGGTATCGCCGCGCTTTACGGTCTGTCCGACAGACGCCTCAACGGAGAATACCTTTCCTGCGGCCTTTGCCTCAAGCTTTACGGAGCCTGCACCGCCTGCGGGGGCAGCCGCCTTTGCGGGAGCCGCAGCTGCCTTCGGTGCAGCTTTCGGAGCAGCAGCAACGGGAGCGGACGCGCCTGAGCCGCCCTCTTCAACTGTCACATCATAAACATTACCATTTACTGTAATTGTATAATTTTTCATGGTTTGATTCCTCCTGAATATTTATCTTCTCTTAATTGAACGAACTACAAAATCGTCTGTTGAAGAGCCTGTGGCGGCCGCGATCGCCGCCGCAATGACTGCGACAAGCTCGAGGTCGTCGGTTTCGGGCTGCGGCTCAGCCACGGGCACAGGCGCTGCGGGCGCTGCCGCCGGCGCCGGCTGCCTGCTCACCGCCTTGTTCTGCGCCGCGTTGATAAACTTAAAGCAGTAAATGATCAGGCTGATAAAGATCAGCATGACAAAAACGGTTCCCATACCCATCGCGGTATTCATGCCCGCCTTTGCCATCGTCTCACCAAGCGTATAAACCCGGTCCACACTGATATCGGTCACTGCCATGTCCTTATCGTAGACAAAGGTCACCTTGACATCACGGTTTGTAAACTTCGCCGTCTGATCCACCGTTGTCGTGCCGTTTGCCTCCGTCACCGTCACCTCGCCATACTCCTGAAACTCGCCAAGCTCGTCCTTCATCTCGGCCCAGATGTTGACAACCTTTAAGGTCAGCGGATCCACCTGCCCGTCCTCACCCTGATACATCTGGAACATCATAAGCTCCTCGTCGCTCATACCCACGAGGGAATCAAGGATACTGGTATTGTTCTGCGAAAGCTCCTCGGCGGTGTAACCGTTGTAGGTGGCGTTTTCATCGCTGCCACAGCCGAACACACCTGCGGCAAGCAGGCACAGACTGACGATCAGCAATAATTTTTTCTTCATCTTCGTCATAATCGTCACCCTTCCTATTTTGCACCATGCTTTTTATACGGCTGCTCCACGTTTTTTGTGAAGAGCAGCTCAAATGCTGCGATCAGATACTTTCTCGTATCGGCGTAATCGACGATGCGGTCCACGTAGCCGCGTCTGGCAGCAGTCTTTACATCGCCCTGCAGAGCGTCATACTCCTTTGCCTTCGCAGCGATCACGTCCGCGTCTGCTTCCGCATACATAATCTTTGCAGCCAGGCCCGCGTCCATCATGCCGACCTTTGCATCCGGCCACGCATACACGAGATCCGCGCCAAGCGCTTTGGAATTCATCACCGCATAAGCGCTCCCATAGGACTTGTCCGCGATCACGTTCACCTTCGGAACGGTCGCGTTTGCAAACGCGTAGGTCAGACGCGCCAGCGCCTTCGGCAGATTCTTCTCTGAGCACATGCACGCCTTAAAGCCTGCCGTATTCGTAAAGGTAACGACCGGGATCTCAAACGCGTCACAGAATGCCAGAAAATCCGCTGCCTTGTTGCAGCCTCTCGCGCTTAAGGAAGCCTCAAAATCCTCCACCTTTTCGCCGTCCGCATACCGCTCAGTCGCATTTGCCACCGCGCCGACCGTCAGCCCGTTTAACTTGATAAAGCCGGTCACCATCTCCTTTGCAAAGTCCGCCTTTGTCTCGACAAACACATGGCCGTCGGAGATTTCGCTGAGCACGTAGCGGGGATCACCCTTCATCACGTCAAGGCTCTCGCACGCACGGTTTAAGTCGTCCATGCACTCCTCAACAACGCTCGCCTGTGCGTTGTTGCCCGGAAGCATCACGACCAGCTCACGAATCTTTGCAAAGATCTCGTCTGCCGTTCCGACATAGTCAAGCGTGCCCGCCTCCTCGCTCTGGAACTTTGCGGATGCGGTGTCGCACTTGCCTGCATTGTTGCCCGCAAGCGCGTTCGGTGAATTGACGAACAGCTTTGCCTTCTCGCCCTCCGCAAACGCGAAATCAGAGAGAGCCGGGACAATCGCCATACCGCCGCCGCACGTTCCGAACACTGCCGTGATCTGGGGAACAACGCCGGATGCCGCCACCTGCTTTGCATACAGTGTGCCGACTGCCTCCAATGCGTCAACGGACTCCTGAAGCCTCATACCCGCACAGTCGATCAGGCCGATGACCGGAGCGCCCATCTTGAGCGCCATGTCGTAAAGGCCGGCGATCTTCTTTGCGTGCATCTCCCCGATCGTTCCGCCGAGCACGCCCGCATCCTGGCTGTACACAAACACCAGATTGCCGTCGATCAAGCCGTGTCCGACAACCACACCGTCTGAAGGAGTGTCCGTACCGGACAGGTCAAAATCCGTGCTTCTTGCAGTAACAAGCGAGCCGATTTCCATAAAGCTGTTTTCGTCGACTAATCCGGCAATGCGCTGCACTGCCAGATTATCATTACCATTACTCATTCTTTCTACCTCCGTATATATTTTTATTGCAACTGCCCTGCGCCCTGCTGTGCCGGACAATTACGAAGCAAAAATTTCGCTATAGTGATTATATAGTTTTTGCATCCCTTTTTCAATAACAATCTGGTAAATATTTCACAAACCTTCACAACAGTGCAAACCTTTCAAACAAAAAGCGCGCATAGTACGCCAGATCCTTCGCGCGCACTTCGTTTTCTGCATAAATCCCGGCGCGGTAGACGAGCTCGCGCTCCCCGTTTGCCTTTTGCAGATAGTAGCTGACGCTGCCGCTCTCCTGCCCCGCCGCAACGGGCGCTTCCTGTGCCACGTCCAGCGTTTCCTCGCTCACAAGCTGCTCGTCGGAGCGCAAAAGCAGGCGCACCGGCTCGTGGTTTTCCTCCAAAAGCCGCACGAGCGGCAGCTCGTAGGGATCCCCGCTTTCCGCTGCGCCGCCGGGGAGCGCATACTCCCACTGCCCGAGCGGCTGTGTAAGCGCCCGATATTCATAATTTGCCACGCCGTAAGAAAAGAGCTTTTTGCAGTCCTTCCATTTATAGGTTTTGTTGTTCGGCCAGCCGCAGCCGAGCAGCGCCACGACAAAGGTGCGCTCATCCCTTTGCAGTGCTCCCACATAGCAGTAGCCCGCGTCCCCGGTAAAGCCGGTCTTCCCGGACAGCGCACCGTCCATCATCTGGAGCAGCTGATTGTGGTTGTGGCAGCTGTAGCTCCCCTTTCCCTCCGCGTCCTTAAAGCTGTGGTCCTGGGTCCTGGTGATCTTGAGGAATGCCTCGGCCTTGGGCGACTGATCCACACAATAGCGCATGATCCTGGCCAGATCCTCGGCTGTCGTGGAATGGATATGCTCTTTGCCATCTGCGCCGGTCTCTTTCCCGTCCAGACCGTTGGGCGTGATGAACCAGGTATCTGTACAGCCGATCGACCGGGCCTTGGCGTTCATCTTCTGGGCAAAAGCCGGAACGCTCCCGGCCGCCGCCTCTGCCACCGCCACCGCCGCATCATTGTGGGACTCCAGCATCAGGGAATACAGGAGATCTTTCGTGTAAAACTCCTGTCCCGCCCGCATCCCCAGACGGACCTGGGGCTGGGAAGCCGCTAACTGGGAGGCCTCTACCGTCCTACCCTCCTCATCCAGCCCCAGCTCCAGCGCCAGGATACAGGTCATGATCTTCGTGGTGCTGGCCATGGGCCGCTGCACATCCCCCTC
>CAMTZV010000143.1 GCA_947086625.1 uncultured bacterium
TTACTTATATTTTCAGGGATTAGCGTGCGTCGATTTTATTTTTTTATTCCCGCGTGTGAGATATTTATGTTATATTTTTGTTACAGCGTTACATTACCAGAGCTGGCGACGGGCAGATGTTTCTGAACAAAGACTGTCATAAAAACGCCGGCGCTTGGCGAGGTACTTTCGAGCCTAGCGTCCGCTGCGTTTTTATCCAAGCGGAAGCGTGTCTTTTTCAGAAATATCTGCCCGGCGACGGCACCGCAAAGGAACAACCCCATGAATCGAATCATCTACCACATCGACGTCAACTCAGCCTTTTTGAGCTGGCAGGCAAAATATGAACTGGAACAGCTGCATCTTGAGCGCGACCTGCGAAAGCTCCCGGCGGCGGTCGGCGGCGACCCGAAGACGCGCCACGGCATCGTACTCGCAAAATCTCCGTCCGCCAAAAAATACGGCGTTACCACCGGAGAGCCGCTCGCGCGCGCCCTCGAAAAATGCCCGCAGCTTATCGTCGTACAGCCGCGCTTTGAGGAGTACGTGCGAAATTCCCGCGCGTTTCTGCGCATCCTGCGGGAAATCGCGCCGGTCGTGGAGCAGGCGAGCATCGACGAGGCGTACTGTGACATGAGCGGCACAGGCCGCATATACGGCGACCCGGTGGCGTTCGCGCACCGGCTCAAAGACCGCATCCGCGACGAGCTTCATTTTACGGTAAATGTGGGAATTTCCGACTGCAGGCTGCTTGCAAAGATGGCGTCGGATTTTGAGAAGCCGGACAGGGTGCACACCCTCTTTCCCGGCGAAATCCGGGATAAAATGTGGCCGCTGCCCGCCGGAGAGCTGTTTTTGGTCGGGCGCTCCTCCGCAAAAAAGCTGGAGGGCCTTGGCATCCGCACGATCGGGGACATCGCGGCGATGGACCCGGAGCTCTTAAAGCTCCACTTCGGCAAGCAGGGCCTCACGATGTGGGAGTTTGCCAACGGCATCGACGACTCCCCCGTCCGCGCGGAGAGTGACGCCGCAAAAAGCTACGGCAATTCCGTGACGCTGGGCTTTGACGTCACGGAGCCGGACGGCGCAAAAAAAATCCTGCTGTCCTTATGCGAGACAGTAGGAGCAAGACTGCGCGCCGACAGGGCGTACATCCGCAGCGTGACGGTCACGATCCGGGACTGCGATTTTCGCACGACGTCCCATCAGGCGGGACTGGAAAACGCCACAAACGTGACGGAGATCATCTACCGCGAGGCGTGCCGCCTGTTCGACCAGCTCTGGGACTTCACGCCGATCCGTCTGCTCGGCGTCTCCACCGGCAAAATCACGGACGACGCCTACAGCCAGATGGAGCTTTTCTCCGCGAAAGCCGCAGACGGCCCCTCCCCGGAAAAGCTCTCGAAGCTCAACGCCGCCATCGACCGCATCCGCGACCGCTACGGCGAGGATTCCGTCAAGCGCGCGCGGTTTCTGGAGGACGGCGGCAGCCATATGACGCGCGGGCTGAACAAGGCAAAGCGGGAAGAATAAGCCCCGGAGCGTACCGTGCGGGCGGAACGGCTGCGCGATACGCCGCATCCGCGAAGGACGCTATGCGCTACGGGCGGCACCTCCCGCACGGCTCATATCCCTTTTCGATGAGCTCCTCCCGCGTCCCGGAATACCCCCTTTTATTCCCCCGGGAGATCTCGTCCACGCTCGCGCACGACGGCGCATGAAATTTCATCGTATTCGTATTTAAAATATAATCCGCGCGCCCGTTTGCCTTCACAGGCGCGTTCGTGTCCTCCAGCCAGCTTTCCCCGGTCAGGAGATCAATGCCGATGCCCGGCTGCACATTGTACACGAATACGTTGAAGCAGACGCCCGCGCCGTCGTCCTCCACGGAATATGCCTCCATGAGCACGCCGTCCGCCAGCAGGTTATCCCCCTCAAACAACGGCGTCACCCGGTAGAGCACATGCCCGTCCGTCTCCCTCACATAGTCCGCCACCTCATTCTCAAACGGAAGCATCCCCTCCGTGTTCAGGTAGCGCGTCCCGGTAATCAGATTTTGCTCGTTATCGTTTTCCGCCGAGAGCTGATAGCCGATCAGATGACAGCGGTTGTAGAGATATTTGCCGTCCACGCTGTCGTATTTGACCGTGTGCCAGCCGCTTGGCCGGACATGCCCGATCGCCCCGCGCTCCTCGGTGGGCATCGTCTCCCGGCAGATATTTGCAAAGGCCGCGCCGCAGCGCCCGAGCGCATCGAGCTTGCTGTAATGCTCAAACGGCTCGTCCGTGCGGTCGTCCTCTGTAAAATACGGTACATTTCCGTTGACGATCGCGTAGGGCTCGCCGCTGTAGGCCGCAATCTCGTCGAGCGTGATCTCCTGCGCCTGCCCGGGCAGCGGGCGCGCGGAGCCCGTCTCCTGCGCTCCCTCGCAGCCGGCAGTTGCCGCCATAAGCAGCGCGAGCAGCGCCGCAAAGACCGTTTTTTTCAGCCGCCTGCCGGGCCATCCGCCCGCCACGCCGGCTGTCCCCTTTTTCTCTCCGTCCACATCTGCGCATCGGTCAGTCAAACGCTTCATATGTACCTCCATCAGCGCCCATCCACCAGCGCGTCCAGCTCGCCCTTCATGAACAAAAGCGGCAGCTCGTTTTTCTCCGCGTCGCGCACGGGCAGAAACGGCGTGAGCTTCACATAGCGCGCGCCGCACGACATGCAGCGGTACACATACATGCCGCACGCGTACATACCCGTCGGGATTTCCGCCTTTTTCTCCACCGGGACAAGGTTTTTGATATAGTAACCGGCGTCCTCGTGGCGCGTGTAGTGCCCGACGCTCTGGGGCATGAAAAAAAGCTGCTTTTTGACGGTCTGCATCTGTTCCAGACAGTCCTCGCACCAGTCGTCGTGAAATTTTGCCCTCATTTTGCCAAACAGTGCCATCCTAATTCACCATGCCCTTGCTCTTGTCATGCGCGCCCTTCAGGATCTCCACAACCATGTCCGCCTTGGAGATTCCGGTCAGGATCTCGTTGGAGTTCATCGTAAACCGGCGGTTCGAGGTAAACGTGTATACACGGATCTTTGTGTGCCCGATCATCATGATAAACGACACCTGGCTGCTCCCCTCCATGAAGCCCTTGCCCATCCGTCCGTCGTCCGTCCACGCCTTTTTCACGCGGGACGCCGGGAATATGTACGGGCGGAACGGATTAAACCGCAACAGCAGCGCGATATCCCCGTGCTGCTCGTCGATCACCGTCAGCGTGCTGCCGCCGTAAAACGTATAGCTGCGCACAAAGCCCATCGCATCCAGCTCTTTTTCAAATTTTTTCTTTCGCAGCTTATAGACGAGCGGATTCCCGATCCAGTACCACAAAACGGCAAACACAACCGGCCCGAAAAACGAAATGACCGCCGCCGTCCCCAAAAGGTCAAAATTGATGCCGATGACCGCGGCGACCGCAAACACGATCACCGGAACGATAAAATATATGACCGTATACACCGAGTCAGCCTTTCTGATCTTTAACACTACCTCCTGATTTGTCGCTTCCATCACATACTCCTGTTCTTCTCTCTGTATTTTTTGTCGGAAACGAACAAAGCGCCTGCGCTTTGATTCGTTTCCTGCGCCGGATGCACCTCGAAAAGCGGCATAACCCCGCTGTGCACCCGTGCGCATCCTTCCGGGGCCGGGCCATCGCCCTCCCCGGTTTTGATTTTAGACGAAATAGAGATATGCGTCAAGAGAAATGCGGGCAAATACGCCTCACAGGTAATCCCGCAGCTCCTTTACGAGCGTATCCTCCGCCTCGATGACGGCCATCACAAGATGCTTTACCTTTTGCTCCGCCGCCGGATACTGGTGCAGGTAGCGGTAAAGCGACTTCACACCCATGTTGCAGCCGTCGGTGACAAGGTCTGCCACAACGCGGTCGGACTCCTCTCCGCCGAGCTTCACGTTCGTCTTAACCCACGACATCATCTTTGCCATCGCCGCAGGCTCCTTGCCCTCGTCGTGAAACTCCTCGAGATATCTGCGTGTGTCCTCGCCCAGCCGTTTATGCGTATCATGGCTCTGTAAGAGCAGGCTGCGCAGCTTATCGTTCGAGACATGTGCAAGCACGTCATCCAGCGAGGACAGCCCCATCTTGATGCCCGCATTGCACTCCCGCAGTAATTTGATCGTATCATCACCCATAAGTGTTCCCCTCCTTGCTTCTGCTTCCGGTATGCTATCAGTATGTATGGGGAAACGCCTTCTTATGCATGCTTTTGTTGTGCCTGCCGGCATGATTCGGCCTGCGGGCAGGCATCTTCACACGCCTGCCCCTTACGCGCAGGGCATATGCTCTGACAGGATCCTTATAAACCCGGCCGGCTGCTCCCGCACCGACCAGTGCCTGCAGCCGGAAAGCTCACAATATGCCCCCGCAGGCACGGCGTCCGCCGCCCGCTTTACGTCCGCCGCCTTCACCATCGGATCCTTCTCGCCCTGCACGAAAACGACCGGCATCGGCAGCCGCTTCCACTCCGATCCGTAATACGGAATACATTCCTTTTTCGTCAGAGAGCTTCGGATATAGTCGCACATGCTCTTGTGCGCGCCCTCACCGGCGCACGCCGCCTGTACCTGTGCGACCAGCTCCGGCGTAATCTTCTTTTTATCGCCGATCAGAGAATAGTGGATCACCCATTTCGCGAGCAGACGGCTTTTCGCAAAGCGTGCATACCATTTCGCCACGCGCTTTTTCTTTTTCAGATACCGATAACAAAGCCTGTGATGCGGCATCCGCTTTGTCACGCCCCACGTATCGACGGGAACGAGCAGGTTCACCCGGTCGGGGTTGTCGATGGCATAGCGGATTGCGATCGCACCGCCCATCGACAGACCCACAAGCGCAAATTCTTCCAGCCCGAGCGCCTCCCGCACCTGCTCCACGACCGTGACGTGCGCATCGTAAAATTCCTCTCCCGCCAGCCCCGCCGGCCGGCCGCTTTCTCCGTAGCCCGGCAGATCGTACGCATACGCCGTATAATCGCCGTAGCAGAGCCGCTCCATCACCTCGCGCCATGTGAGCATCGCGTGGTCGCAGCCCGCGCCGTGGAGCAGCAGCAGCTTTTTCGGCCCTGCCCCCTTCTTATAAACCCGCACGTTTCCATAGGTCGTCTTCACGTCAAACGATTCCATAAGATCACCTCTCCGATGAGAATATCACATTTTTACTTCTTTCTATTTTACCGAACTTGTCCGGTAAACACAATGGAAAAAGCGACCGCTTTCGCGGCCGCTCTTCCGAGGAGTTTAGTTATGAAAATGTTACATCTATATAGGGAATTGTTGCCTCAGCATCTCTGCTGATGTAATTACTATACCCACAAATTGTGTCCTCCATGTGACGAATTTCTAAAAGAATTATAAAATTCATAAATAGAGTCTAAACGCTTTCTTAA
>CAMTZV010000144.1 GCA_947086625.1 uncultured bacterium
AGACTACAGCGGATCGAGACGAATTCGCAGTTTGCACAGATCATTTCCCCGGGGGAGATGATCGCGATTGTCACGATCAACATGAAGATCGGCGATGTGGAAGGCCTGATGAATATCTGTCTGCCCTTCATTACGCTGGAATCCGTCATGGATAAGCTGAATACGAAATTCTGGTATTCGAATATGCAGGTGCGGGATGATGAGACCTATCAGGATGTGATTGAGGATCTGATCGAACACGCGCCGATGTCGATCAAGGCGGTGCTTGGCAAGAGTCTGATCGCTGTTTCTGATTTTGTCGGTCTGATGCCCGGGGATATCATACGGGTGGACACGAACGTCGATCAGGAATTGGATATATATGTTGGAAACATAAGAAAGTTTACCGCGCTGCCGGGCTCTTCCGGAAAAAATTATGCAGTGCGCGTGACATCAGTAATCAGAGAGGAAGAGTAAGCAGATGGAGAGTGGCGTATTATCACAGGAAGAAATCAATGCACTGTTGAACAGCCCGGCCGGCTCGGATGACGGGGCGGTCGATGCGGACAGCGAGCTTCTGACGGAAAAAGAAAAGGATTCGATTGGCGAGGTTGCCAATATCAGTATGGGGACCGCGGCGACGACATTGTTTTCGCTCGTCAACCATAAGGTTGAGATTTCAACTCCGGTTGTCTCCTCATCAACGTGGGATGACGTGGTGGCGGCCTATGAGCGTCCATGCGTTTTTATTCGGATTGCCTATACGGTCGGTCTGGACGGCAGCAACATTCTGATCTTAAAGGAGCACGACGTAAAGGTCATCACCGATCTGATGATGGGCGGCGACGGAACGAATACGGATGGCGAGCTGGGTGAGCTTCATCTGAGCGCGATCAGCGAGGCGATGAACCAGATGATGGGAAGCTCTGCGACTTCGCTTTCCTCGATGCTGAGCAAGACGATCGATATATCGCCTCCGGTGGCGGATCTGATCGATCTTCAGGAGAGTGTCGACGAGGGCGCGATCGACGAGTTTTTGTCGGGTAAATTCGTCAAGATTTCCTTCAAGATGGAGATTGACGGGCTGGTGGACAGCCAGATCATGCAGCTTTATCCGTTCTCCTTTGCGCGGGAGATGTGCGAAGCGTTTGCAAAGAATATGGAAATCGACGCGGATGAGGCGCAGATCGGTGTCGCCGATACAAAGCCCGAGCAGCAGGCGGCGCCGGAGCAGGCAGCGCCCGAGCAGCAGGCGATGCCCGGCCAGATGGATATGAGCGGTATGGGTATGATGAACCCCCAGATGATGAACCCGCAGATGATGAATCCCCAGATGATGAACCAACAGATGATGAATCAACAGATGATGAACCCGATGATGTTCCAGCAGCAGCCGGTCAACGTACAGCCGGCACAGTTCTCGCCGTTTGCGGGGCAGTTTGCGGCACAGTTCGCAAAAGAAAATATCGATTTGATTATGGATGTGCCTCTGGAGGTGACGGTAGAGTTAGGCCGTGCATCCAAGTCCATCTCGGAGATTCTGGATTTTGCGCCCGGTACGATCATCGAGCTGAACCGTATCGCCGGCGAGCCGATCGACGTTCTGGTAAACGGTAAGTTTGTTGCAAAGGGCGAGGTAGTTGTCATCGAGGAAAGCTTCGGTGTGCGGATTACCGAGATTGTAAAATAGGCATTGAAGAAGGATACATGATTTTATTAGCTTCCGGAAATTTTATGAGCAGTATGGTCGAGCTGATCACGGTGCTGTTGATTTTTCTCTTTGTGCTGGCGCTCACGTACTTTGTGACCCGCTGGATCGCGGGCTATCAGCGCACGAGGACGGCGCAGGGTAATCTCTCTGTCATCGAAGCGATCCGGGTCTCAAACAACCAGTCTATACAGATTGTACGCGCCGGTACGGACAGATATCTGGTCGTCGGTGTCGGCAAAGAGGAGATTTCGCTGCTGGCCACGCTCTCCGCAGACGAGCTTCGGGAGCTTCCGGGCATCGGCGGTTCTCCCGCAGGGTCGAGGGAGAGCTTTTCGGACCTGCTGGAGGCGGTAAAAAAGAAGCTTCCGAAAAAATAATGCTCCGAAAGTGGACTTGAGGTTTTTTTCATGCGGGATAAGGGAAAGAAAGTTTACTGTTGTATTTCATTTATATTTGCGGTTACGGTGCTGGCGCTCGTTCTGGTCTTCGCGGGGCATTCTGAGCCTGCGTACGCGTCTGCCACTGACGGTGCGGGCAATACCGGTGATTTTGCGGGCAATGATCCGCTTGACGGCCAGGCGCCCGGGCTGCAAAACGGCGCCGGGTTTTCTCTGTTCTATAACAACGAAAACGGGTCGATGTCTGCCAATGTCCGAATCGTGCTGATGCTCACGATCTTGTCGCTGGCGCCTTCGATTCTGATCATGATGACCTCGTTTACGAGGATCATTGTGGTACTGCACTTTGTCCGTACGGCGCTTGGCACGCAGACAACGCCACCAAATCAGGTGCTTGTCGGGCTGGCGCTGTTTTTGACGTTCATGATCATGTCGCCGACGTTTTCACGCATCAACGAGGAGGCCCTGAAGCCGCTGGATGCGGGGGAGATTACACAGGAGCAGGCCATCGAGGCTGCAGTCACGCCGATGCGCGAGTTTATGTATCCGAATACGGATCGAAAGGACGTGGATCTGCTCTGTGATATGGCTGGCGTGACCTATGAGGATATTGAAGATATCCCCACGAACATACTTATTCCAAGCTTTATTTTGAGCGAGCTGCGCGATTCGTTTACCATAGGATTTTTTATTTATATACCGTTTATCGTGATCGATATGGTTGTGGCATCGATTCTCATGTCCATGGGTATGATGATGCTGCCGCCGACGACGATCTCCATGCCGTTTAAGATCCTGCTCTTTGTGCTGGCGGACGGCTGGAACCTCGTGATCGGCGAGGTTGTGGAGGGATTTTTCTAGGTGCAAAATCTCATGGCTTTGGAAAGGAGCGTGATGTGGAATGCTTACAGAGGGAGTGATTCTGGATGTGGCGCGTAATGCGTTTACGACGATTATCATGACTGCGGCTCCGCCGCTTCTGGTCTCGCTGATTATCGGATTGATTATCAGTATTTTCCAGACCGTCACCTCAATTCAGGAGCAGACGCTGACGTTTGTTCCGAAGATTCTGGCCGTGTTTTTGACGCTGATGCTTCTGGGCGACTGGATGCTGAATAATATGTCAGATTTCATGATAGAGCTCTGGACGAACCTGAACGTATATATCCAATGATTGATTATACCTTTTCGCTGCAAACATTTGAATACTATATATTGGTACTGGTGCGCATCGCCAGCTTTGTTGCGGTGGCGCCTTTTTTTGGACTTAACACGATTCCAAGACGTGTGAAGGCCGGATTTGCGGCACTGCTTGCGATCGTGATCGCGCAGATCTCCCCGGCAGAGCTGGTGTATGAGGGGATGATCGAGTACAGCGTGATTGTGGTGCGCGAGGCGATCACCGGCCTGACAATCGGGATGATGGCAAACATCAGCACCTACATCATCGGCTTTGCCGGGCGTATGATCGATATGGAAATCGGCCTGTCGATGGCGCAGGAGTATAATCCGATGACGCGCACGCAGGAGAGCATCACGGGTAATCTCTATTACTACACGATTATGCTTTTGCTTTTGATGTCTGACCTGTACCACTATATCATACGGGCGATTGCGGATACGTTCACGCTTGTCCCGGTGAATACGCAGGTGTTCGACTGGGAATATCTGGCAGGCAATTTTGTCACCTTTATCTCGGACATGCTTTTTATCGGCTTTCGCATTATGCTTCCGGTGTTCGTGTGCGTCATGGTGATGAACTGTATTTTAGGTATTATGGCGAAGGTTGCTCCGCAGATGAACATGTTTGCGGTCGGTATCCAGATCAAAATATTTTTTGGCTATGCGATCTTAGTCGTCACGGTTGTTTTGCTGCCAAAGGCGGCCATGATGATCGTCGAGGAGATCAAAATGCTGCTGCGGCTTGCCATAAGGGGGATGTATGCGAATGGCTGAAACGCGTGATTTACTCTCATATAATCTACAGTTTTTCGCAAAGGACGGCCCCGGCGGAGAAAAGACAGAGCCGGCGACCTCGAAAAAGTTAAACGATGCGCGCAGCGAGGGGCAGGTGTGCAAGAGCAAGGAGATCGAGATGGCGATCGCGCTCGTGGCGATGTTTCTCATGCTGCGGGTGGTGCTTCCCTTTATCGGCACGAATTTTTTGCAGGTATTCTTCGACATCTACCAGAAGATCCCGGAGACGGTGTCGATGCGGGAGTTTGACTCGACTGCCGTCATGGGCTACATGCAGTATGCCGTTCTCACGTCGCTCAAGGTTGTGGCTCCGTTTTTTGTGGTCGGTTTTGCGGTGGCGTTCATCGTCAACCTGATACAGGTAAAGTGGAAGGTGAGCACAAAGCCGTTAAAGCCGCGACTTGATAAATTCAACCCGATCAACGGTTTTAAGCGTATTTTTTCCAAGGATTCACTTTTTGAGCTGTTAAAATCGATTGTAAAGATTGCAATGATCGGGATAATCGCGTATACTTCTTTACGGTCGCGTTTGAATGATATTTTTCTGTTTTTAAACGTCCCGCTCAATCAGGCGATTGCCGAGATGGGGACACTGATCCTCGATGTGGGGTTGCGCATTTCCCTCGTTTACTGTATTATCGGTGCAGCGGACTATGTCTATCAGAAGCATAAGTTCAGCGAGGATATGAAGATGACGAAGCAGGAAGTGAAGGACGAGATGAAGAACTCTGAGGGAGATCCTCAGGTCAAGGGCCAGCAGCGCGCGAGGATGCGCGAGGCATCGCAGCGGCGTATGATGCAGGCGGTGCCGCAGGCCGACGTCGTCATCACAAACCCGACCCACTATGCGGTTGCGCTCAAATATGATTCCGGAACGGGCACGGCTCCGGTTCTGGTGGCAAAGGGTGCAGATTTTGTGGCGCAGAAGATCAAAGAGATCGCGAAGGAAAACCGCGTCGAGATTGTGGAGAACAAGCCGCTGGCGCGTATGATCTACACGAATGTGGAGGTCGGGCGGGAGATTCCGCCGGAGCTCTATCAGGCGGTCGCGGAGATTCTGGCCGCGGTATATCGCGCGCAGGGGCGTGTGTAGCCGTTTTTGCGGCGGGAGCTGTATGTTATTTATGAGAGACCGGAAGGAAAGGAGGAAGCAGTATGGCAAAGCGCGGGGCTGATTTTGGCGTTGCATTGTATCTGTTGGCAGCGATCATATTTTTTATCGTGCCGATTCCTTCTTTTTTGCTTGATATATTGCTTATTTTTAATATTTCCATTGCACTTGTAATCCTGTTCAACTGTCTGTTTGTGCAGGAGGTTCTGGACATGTCGTTTTTCCCGACACTGCTGTTGTTTA
>CAMTZV010000145.1 GCA_947086625.1 uncultured bacterium
ATTCGCGCACGTATGACATCTGCATCAACAGCAGCTTAAAAGGGCTGGATGTGACGACGGACGTGCTCGAGGCATACATCCGGGCGCGCGTGAAATTGCAGGAGGAAGTATAGGAGAAAGGAACGAAAAGGAGGCGGTGCATGAAGGAGTGCAGGATCATAAATTTTATATTTTTAACGCTTGCAGGGATCGTCAACGCGTTTGGCGTCGTGATGTTTCTGGCGCCGGTGAAGCTCTATGACAGCGGGATATCGGGTACGTCCATGCTGATCTCGCAGCTGACGCCGGAGTGGTGCAGCCTTTCGCTTTTGCTGCTCATACTAAACGTTCCGATCTTTTTGCTCGGCTTAAAGCGTGAGGGTGTGGCGTTTACAATTTACGCGATCTATGCGGTTGCGGTTTACGCGGTCGTGGCGTTTGTCATCACGGATATTCTGCCGGTGGACGTGAGCTTTGTCTCGCCGCTGGCCGGTTCGGATCTGTTTCTGTGCGCGATCTTCGGCGGCATCATCTCGGGCTGTGGGAGCGGCCTTGCCGTGCGCTTCGGCGGGGCGATGGACGGCGTCGACATTCTGGGCGTGATGTTTTCAAAAAAAATCGGCATCAGCCTCGGCAGCTTTATCATGGTCTACAACGTGCTGCTCTACATCATCTGCGGCATTGCCATCGGAAGCTGGATTTTGCCGCTCTACTCGATTGTGACCTACGCGGCGGCGTCGAAGACGATCGATTTTCTCGTGGAGGGCTGCGACCGCTCAAAGGCGGCGTTCATCATCACGACGCAGGCGGATCAGATCTGCGGGGAATTGTCGAAGACGTTTGAAAACGGCATCACCTTAATCGACGCGAAGGGCTATTACTCCGGCTCGGAAAAGACGATGATCTATTTTGTCGTCAACCGGTTTCAGATCCGGAAGATTAAAACGCTCGTCCATGTCATCGACCCGGCGGCCTACATCACGATCAACGAGGTGGCGGATATTTTCCCGGCGAACGGATAGTGTAAAAATGGCTTGCGGTGGAACCGTAAAACGTGGTATCTTTATAGGGTATCATACGAAGGAGAAGAAAGATGCTGCACGACGGGGACATCCGCGAGCCGCTGTTTGATTTTCTGGAAGAGCGGCTGGGAAAAATACGGATCATAGAGGAAAAAACGATGGGCCGCTCGCGTGCGGATATCGTCATGGTGCTGCCGGAGGCGCTGGCGGGCATCGAGATCAAGAGCGACGCGGACAGCTACGCGCGGCTCGCCAGGCAGGTGGAGGATTACGACCGGTATTTTGACTTTAACTACGTAGTCGTCGGCTCCACCCACGCGGCGCACATCAGAGAGCATGTGCCGGGCCACTGGGGCGTGATTTCTGTGGAGGAGCTGGAAGCGGGCGGGGCACTGGATTTCTATGTGATCCGTGAGGCGGCGCGAAATCCCTTCATGGAGCCGGAAAAAAAGCTGCGGCTTTTGTGGCGGCCGGAGCTTGCGCACATTCAGGAGAAAAACGGTATGTTCCGCTATGGCTCCGCGAGCAAGGAGTTTGTGCGGCGAAAAATCCTGGAGTGCGTGCCGCAGGAGCTTTTGTGGCGGCAGTTTTCGGAGGAGCTGTTTGAGCGGGATTACACGACCGTCGCACAGACGCTGGAGGAATACCGGCGGACGCATAAGCG
Organism: uncultured bacterium; assembly: GCA_947086625.1. GTDB lineage: Bacteria > Bacillota > Clostridia > Lachnospirales > Lachnospiraceae > W0P33-017. The sequence continues at coordinate 1,666 of CAMTZV010000145.1, forward strand.
GACGGCGCGGCCCGCAAAAAAGCGCAGACAGAGGAGATGAGAGCCGCACGGCTTTGAGAAGTAACGTCAACACGACAACAGAAAGAGCAGGGTGAAAATGAGGATCGGATTTATCGGTGCGGGCCGGGTGGGCTGCATGCTTGGAAAATATTTGAAGGAACATGGGGAGGGTTTTACGCTGGCAGGCTATTACAGCGAGAGCAGCGAATCTGCAAGCGACGCGGCAAGGTTTACGGGCAGCGAGGTTTACGGGACGCCGGAGGCGCTTTTTGCGGATTGCGATGCGGTGTTTGTGACGACGCCCGACGACGCGATCGCGGCGGTCTGGCAGAGATTATGCGAGTGCGAGACGCCGGCGGAGGGAAAGCTGCTCGTCCATTGCAGCGGCGTGCTGACGTCGAAGGTTTCTGCGGATGCAGAGTCCAAAGGGATCACGCAGGTGAGCCTGCATCCCCTGTATGCGTTCTCCGACCGCTGGGAAAATTGTAAGATCATCGAAGACGCGCTCTTTACGATCGAGGGCAGCGGCCCGCGGCTGGAGGAGTTTCGTGCGTTGCTTTTGGAGAGTGGGCTGATGCTGCAGCGGCTGGACGCGGAAAAGAAGATCAAATACCACGCGGCGGCGACGGCTGCGTCGAATCTTATGGTCGGGCTCGGGGAGCTTGCAATCGGGCTTTTGGAGGAATGCGGCTTCGACCGCCCGTACGCGCGGGTGGCGCTGCGGCCGCTCATGCAGGGCAATCTGGACGCGGTGATGGAAAAGGGGACGATGGAGGCGCTGACCGGGCCCGCGGAGCGGGCGGATGTGTCGACCGTAGCGCTTCATCTGCAGGCGCTTTCCGGCGAGGACCGGGAAATTTACCGTCTGCTCACGAAAAAGCTCGTCGCGCTCGCGGAAAAGAAGCACCCCGAACGGGACTACGCGCAGATGGAGGAGATTTTGCGCTGAGCCGTCAGAGCAGGAGGCGTCATGGCGCGTTTGTGTTAAGCCAGGGGGTTTGCCGAAAACGGGACAAGGAGGAATCAGGCATGGTTAAAATCATTTCGGACAGCACGTGCGATCTGTCGCCGGAGCTGGTGGAAAAATATAATGTCGGCATTCTGCCGCTTCACATTTTACTCGGGGAAAAGGAGTTTGAGGACGGAAAGGACATCACGCCGGACGAGATTTTTCAGTGGTCGGATGCGAATGCGACGACGCCAAAGACGTCCGCGCCGTCGATGGAGGCGGCTATGGAGACGCTGCGGCCCTACACGGACGCGGGGACGGAGTGCGTCTGCTTTTGTATTTCGGAGTCCATGTCCACGTGCGGCAACGTGATCCGCATGGCGGCGCAGGAGCTTGGCGCGGAAGCGCTCGTGCACGTCATAAACTCCGAGAACCTCTCCACCGGGATCGGGCTTCTCGTCATCGAGGCGGCGATTCTGGCACAGGAGGGAGCGCCTGCGGCACAGATCGTGGAGCGCATCGAGGCGCTGCGCCCGCTTGTGCGTGCGAGCTTTGTGGTGGACACGCTCGTGTATCTGCACCGGGGCGGCCGCTGCGGCGGGCTCGCGGCGATGCTCGGCGGCGCGCTGAAGCTCCACCCGAAAATCGTCGTGCGGGATGGCGCTATGAGCAGCACGAAAAAGTACCGCGGCGGTATTAAGGCGGTGGCGCTCTCCTACGCGAAGGATATGGAGCAGGAGCTTCGGGCGGCACGCCCCGAGCGCGTGTTTATCACGCACACGTGCGCGTCGCCTGCGGTGGTGGAGCCGGTGCGCGCCTATCTGGAAGGCCTGGGGATTTTTTCGGAGATTCTCGAGACGCGGGCGGGCGGCGTGGTGAGCAGCCACTGCGGCCCGGGGACGCTTGGCGTTTTGTTCATCGCGAAATCGTAGCGGCGCGGATTTTTTAAAAACGGGAGAGGAGAGAAGCGATGATTCTTTGCATAGCAAAAGCTCCATGCAGGGTCTTTTAAGGCAGGACGGCATGGAGCGGTGTGCGCGTGACCGGTGTAAGATCAGGTGACGCGTGAAAACTGCCGGAAGACTTTGCAAATTTCAATATTTCTATGACATGCAATGACAGATGAGTATATTTGAAAGGGAGCAAAGTCTATGAATCATGACAGACAATTTTTTCAGGAAACGAAAGCATTTTTACTGCTTTGGATGACACAGTCCTTTTCGGGGCTTGGCAGCGCGATGACGGGCTACGCGCTCGTGCTCTGGTCGTATACGCGGGAGGGCTCGGCGCTTTTGACGGCGCTTTTAATGGTCAGCTCCTACGCGCCCTACGTGCTGCTCTCCGTGTTTGCGGGAGCGCTTTGCGACCGGTGGGACAAGAAGCGCACGATGCTCGTGTGCGATACGGCGGCGGCGCTTACGACGGTCGTGATGCTGCTCTTGCTGCGCGCCGGCGCGCTTGAGATCTGGCATCTGTACGCGATCAACGCGGTCAACGGCGTGATGAATACGGTGCAGCAGCCCGCCTCCGAGGTGGCGGTGACGCGGCTTCTGCCGGAAAAGTATTACCAGCGGGTCGGGGGCCTGCGCTATCTCGCAAGCTCGTTCAATGCGATTTTGACGCCGGTCATCGCGACGGCGGTGCTGGGGCTTGCCGGGATGGAGGCGATCGTGGCGATCGACCTGTGTACGTTTGCGGCGGCGTTTTTGACGCTGGCGCTGTGCATCCGCATACCGGAGGAGAAACGGAAGGAACAGGAGCCGGAGAAGCTTCTGACGGCCGCAAGGGCGGGCGTCGCCTATCTGAGGGACGAGCGGGGGATTTTTGACCTGATCCTGTTTCTGGCGGCGATCAATCTGGTGGCGTCGGTTTATGAGGCGGCGTTCCCGGCGATGCTGCTCTCGCGAAACGGCGGGAGCGAGCGGGCGCTGGGGACCGTAAACGCGGTGATCGGCGTGACGACGCTTGCGGGAAGTGTGCTGGCGTCCTTTATGAGAGCGCCGAAAAGCCGCGTGCGCGTGATCTGCAACTGCCTGCTGTTCTCGATGAGCACGGAGAACTTTTTGCTGGCGTTTGGGAGGACGCCGCTTGTCTGGTGCGTCGGCGGGTTTCTCGGGTGGCTGTTCATACCGCTGATGAGCGCGAATCTGGACGCGATCGTGCGGCTGCGCGTGCCGCAGGAGATGCAGGGGCGCGTGTATTCCGTGCGCAACTCGCTTCAGTTTTTTACGATACCGATCGGGTATCTTTTGGGCGGGGCGCTGGTGGATTACGTGTGCGAACCGCTTCTTGCGCGTCAGCGCACAGACAGTCTGCTGGTGCGGCTGTTTGGGGCCGGAAAAGGCTCCGGCGCGGCGTTTTTATTTTTTCTGCTCGCGTTTGCGGGCATCGGCGTTTGCATATACTTCCGGCGCGACCCGCATCTGTGGGAGCTGGAAAAGGGCGGAGGCGCGTCCGACTAATAGCGGATGAGTGTCGAGCCGGTCAGTGTATCGCCCTCGTAGGCGAGCTTCAGTGAGAAGACGCGGTCGTGCTCGACAAGCTCCTTCAAAAAGATGCGGTCGCCCTCCCACAGGTTTAAGGAGAGCACGTCGTCTCTGGCGACCCATGCGAGTACGCCCTCCGGGCAGTCGGGCAGTATGCCCGGCTGCGCGCGGGCGGTAAACAGGTGCATGTATTCGCCCTCCCATTCATTGGAGAGGAACGTCACGATGCCGCGGAAGCGGTAGTCGGTGAGTGTGAGTCCGGTTTCCTCCCGGACCTCCCTCAGTGCACACTCATCGGGGCTTT
>CAMTZV010000146.1 GCA_947086625.1 uncultured bacterium
GATAACAGATTTATCTGGCGCTCAGTATAACACAGGCAAAGGCATGATTCAAGCGCGAATCATGCCTTCCTGAAAATTGCTCTATAACCGTAAAATCTGTCAGTCCTTGCTGCCGAGCGTGACCTCCAGCTCGTGCTCCACATACTGCCCGTTATCGGTGCGGCAGATCGTGATCTTTACCTTTGTGCCGGCTGCACGGTACTGCATGAGATCATCCATCTCCTCCAGCGTTGCCACGCTGTGCCCGTCGAACTTTGTGATAATATCGCCCTGCTGGATGCCGGCTTCCTCCGCCGCGCTTCCCTCATAGACCTTTGCGACGTAAATACCGGACGGTACATTGTAGGTTTCGGACACGGATTTGTCCACGCCAAAGCCGTTGACACCGAGAAACGCCGCCTTTTCCTCCGTAACCTTTTCCCGCGTGATCAGCTCGTCGATAATGGGAGCCGCAACCGTCATCGGAATTGCAAAGCCAACCCCGTCCACATAGTCTCCGCCCATCTTGGAGGAATTGATACCGATGACCTCGCCCCTGACGTTTAAAAGAGCGCCGCCGGAATTTCCGGGGTTGATGCTGGCATCGGTCTGTGTCAGTGTGTTCGTGTAGCTCTCGCCCGTCGTCTGATCCTGTGCGGTGACCTCGCGCTCCAGCGCACTGATGATGCCGCTTGTCACGGACTGTCCATAGCCAAGCGCATTGCCGATCGCTACAACCGGCTCGCCGACCTCTTCATTTCCCCCGTCATTGATCGTTGCGATCCTGATCGCGGCACGCGTCTCTTCCTCAATGTCGCTCTTTGCCACCTTTACGACTGCAAGATCGTTGCCGGGGCTTGTGCCCTTCACCTCAACCGCCGCCGTGCTGCCGTCGCAAAACTGCACCGTCAGTGTCGTCGCGCCCTCCACGACGTGATTGTTCGTGGCAATATACAGATAGTCGTCGTCCTCGCTGACGAGGATGCCGCTGCCCGCATAATCCTCCTGCTGGGAATACGTCTGACCGAAAAATGTGCGGTACTGCGTCTCCGTCATGTTTGTGATTGCCACAATCGACGGCATTGTCGCCTTCACGATATCGGATACATCCATGACGACTGCCTGGCCGTCGATATACGGCGTCTGCTGCCCGTCCTCATCCTTCGGCGTCGTCAGCGCCGAAGGCTGCTTTGTTTCATTGACGATCACCTGCTCCTTCTGCGGGATAAGGTAGTTGACACCGCCGAACACGCCGCCTCCTACCAGCCCGAAGACCGCCGCCAGACACGCACACTTTGCGACAGTCACGCCAAAGCCGCGCTTTTTCTTCGATTTTTCCTTTTTGTGCCCTGCCCCGGCCTCCGCCATCGTCCGCCGCTCGTAAGGGCTGTAATAGCGGTCGCGCGACTGGTCCGTCTGCGTTCCCGTCCAGGTACCGTAAATGTTTTCCGTCGCATGTCCCGTACTGTTCTCGGTTCCGGTGTAGCGGTAGCTGTTGTCCTGCGGATCCACCGGATAGCCGGAATCGCCGCCGTAGGTGTTCTGAAACTGGTCATTTTCTCTGTTATAATTATCCATCACAATCTTCCTTTCTCTATCGTAGATATTGTTTACTGTTTTGATGTTAATTAGTCTACAGAGAAGATGTGACCGTTTTGTGTCTTAAATTTGTAGAATTTTTGTTTTTCATTCCACCGTAACCGACTTTGCAAGATTTCTCGGCTTATCCACATCGCAGCCCTTGCCAACGGATACATAGTAGGCGAAGAGCTGTAACGGAATGATCGCCAGCGAGTTTGTGAAGTATTTATTCGTCTGCGGAAGGTAGATGACATAATCCGCCGTCTTTTCGATCTCGGTATTGTCCTCGTTCGTGACCGCCAGCACGACCGCCCCGCGGGAGCGCACCTCCACGATGTTGCTCATCGTCTTTTTGTACAGCCCCTTCTGCGTCACGAGAGCCGTCACAAGCGTCCCCTCCTCGATGAGTGAGATCGTGCCGTGCTTGAGCTCACCTGCCGCATACGCCTCTGAATGAACGTAAGAAATCTCCTTTAATTTCAGAGAACCCTCCATGCCGATGGCGTAATCGATACCGCGCCCCATGAAAAAGACGTCCTTTGCGCCCACATAGCGGTTTGCAATCTTCTGAATATGCTCCTTGTTTGCCAGCAGCATCTCGATCTGCGCAGGGATCGCCTTCAGCTCGGTGATCATCTGTGACACTGTCTCGTCCGTAATCTGTTCCCGCACACGCGCAAAATGGATCGCCAGCAGGTACATCGCGATAAGCTGCGCGGAATACGCCTTTGTCGTAGCAACCGCAATCTCCGGGCCCGCCCACGTATACATGACACGGTCCGCCTCGCGCGCGATGGAGCTGCCAACAACGTTGACGATGCCAAGCGTCATGACCTTCTGCTCCTTCGCCTCCCGCAGCGCCGCCAGCGAATCCGCGGTCTCGCCGGACTGGCTGATGATGATGACCAGATCGTCCGGGCTTAAAATCGGATTGCGGTAGCGGAACTCGCTCGCCAGATCCACCTCAACCGGAATGCGCGATAATCCTTCCAATATATACTTCGACGTAACCCCGGTGTGGTACGCGCTGCCGCACGCCACAATATGAATGCGGTTGATGTTTTTGATCTCCTCCGCACTCATGCCGAGCTCCTCGATCACGATCTCGTTATCCTTTATGCGGGGATTTAACGTTTCCCGCACGGTTTTCGGCTGCTCATACATCTCCTTGAGCATGAAATGCTCGTAGCCGCCCTTCTCCGCCGCGTTGATATCCCACTCGATCGCCCGGCTCTCCTTTGTAATCGGCTCTCCGTCGCTGTTGAAAAACTCGATCGCTTCCCCGGTGAGACAGGCAATCTCCTCATTCTCGATAAAATAGACGTCGCGCGTATATTTGAGCACAGCGGGAACATCGGACGCGATGAGGTTGCCGTCCTTTCCCTTCCCGACAATCAGCGGCGAGTCCTTGCGCAGCGCATAAACCTTGTCGGGACATTCCGCAAACAGGATGCCCAGCGCATACGAGCCCTCAACCCGGTGCATAATCTTCGTGATCGTGTCGATGATATCGCCGTCCGTCTTCTTATAATAATAGTCCAGAAGGTGCGCCACAACCTCCGTGTCGGTGTCCGACACAAACCGGTAGCCGCGGCCCTGCAGCTTCTTTTTGAGCTTCATATAGTTCTCGATAATACCGTTATGAACGACCGCAATGCTCTGCGCCTCGTTGAAATGCGGATGCGCATTCGTGTCGTTGGGCTCGCCGTGGGTCGCCCAGCGGGTGTGCCCGATGCCGACGGTTCCGGGCATGGTGCTTCCGTCATGAGTCAGCTCGCTTAAAACCTTGAGGCGCCCGGTGCTCTTTTGTATTTTGATCGCGCTGCCGTCATAGATGGCAAGGCCCGCCGAGTCATAGCCGCGATATTCCAGCTTTGAGAGACCGTCAAGCAGAACGGGGGCCGCCTGGCGTTTACCGATATATCCTACAATTCCACACATTTTTTACTCCTTGTCAAAGTCGTCGCTCTCGATGATGCCGCCCTGCACTGCCTCGGGGTGATCACCCATTTCAATGCTTACACCGTAATTGTTTTTGATCAGATTGCTGTAGTTGATAACGGTCGCGGACGGCACGTATGCCGTGTCGTCGTAGAGGTAGCGGTGCAGCGCGCGCACGTTGTTTTCCAGATCCGCGCAGATCACGACGTCGCCCTTGCTCCCGCCGAGGCTCATCGGATACTTGCTGAACGGAAAGCCCGTCGACTCCGCCAGCTCATAGCTGAACATGCTCGCCGCCAGACGGATCAGATCCGCGTTCGTATAGCTCGTATGGATCTCCGGGAATACAGTGTTTATAATGTTGTTGATCGTGATGATATCCGCCTTTTTCGCCTTCTTCACGATCTCGTTGATGACCTCGCGCTGCCGCTCCGCGCGCGCGAAATCGCTGCCCGCCGTCGAGCGGATGCGCGCATAAGCCGTCGCCTGCGTGCCGTTTAGCGTCTGTAAGCCGGTCGTCGTGAGATGCACCGCCTGATCGCCGGTCGCCCGCGCCGTCGTGTCGATGTGGTGGTTGATATATTTCAGCTCCGCCGAATCCACATCGATCTCCACGCCGCCCAGCATGTTTACCACGTCCGTCACCGCCTTGAAATCGACGGTCACAAAGTCCTCGATATCCAGATCGAGGCTCGCGTTGAGCATACGGATCGACTGCTCCGCGCCGCCCAGCGCAAAGGCACGGTTTGACTTGTGAAAATTGGGGGACGTTTCGCGCATGATATCCGTGTCTAAAAAGGTATCGCGGTACACGGATACGAGCCGCACTTCCTTCGTGTCGTTGTTGATGCTCGCGATCATGATGACGTCGGAGTTGCCGGAGTCGGCATGGCCGTTAAAATAGTTGTCCACGCCAAAGATTGCCACATCCTCGTAGCCCTTCAAAATCTCCATCGTCTCCTCGGGAATCTCATCCTCGTTGATGCTCAAATCGCCCGGCTCCAGCTTCGACGTATCCGGCGCCTTCTCTATCTTATTCAATGCCTGCCATATATATAACGCGCCCAGCACGATCAGCAGCACAAAAACTTCTATTACAAGTAAAATAATCTTTCGCTTTCTTCTGCGTTTCTTCAAAAGCTGCTTCTGTTCCCTTGGACTCAGCTCCCTCTCCTTTTGTCTCTTACTCATCTGTTTTCCCTTCTTACCTCAAAATTATTTCCCCTCATAGATGGTACACTAAACAGTAACAGTTTAGACTAAATTCCGCTCTCTGTCAATTACTTTGCGCGCTCCCGGTGTTGTGTATGTAGCGCCAGCTTGCTGCATAGTCTGCGCGTTCGCGCGCGTTCATATCCGCATATTTCTCATATTCTAATTTTGTCAGCGCCATCTCCGGGTTTCCGCACTGATGGCATTCCACGTCCCTGCGGCGCGACACCGTGCGCATCCAGCCGCAGGCCGGGCAGATATATACCTTTAGCATAGCTCTCCTCGCCTTACATTATAACCCAATGTAATCCAAAATCCGTTCCGTCGCGTGCCCGTCGCATGCGCTCATGAACCGCTCCTTAAACTCCGATACCCGCCGTCTCTCAAAGCGCTCCTCCAAATGTAAGATGTAATCTACGACCGCCTCCTGCGTCCTGCATACCGGCCCGGGGGTCAGTGTCTCATAGCTGTAGTAAAAGCCCCGCTCGTCAAAATACTGCTCCAGATCCGGCGCGAAAAAGACCATCGGCCGCTCGAAGAGCGCATACTCGAACACGAGCGACGAGTAATCGCTGATACAGACATCGCTGACGCAAAGCAGCGCGCCGATCTCCATCTCCCCGGTCAGATCCCGCGCAAAATCTGTATATTGCGCCGGGACACCCGGCCGCTTTTTCACAAACGGGTGG
>CAMTZV010000147.1 GCA_947086625.1 uncultured bacterium
GTAATAGGTCACGGCGCGCAAAATCTCGCTCTTTCTCGGCGGCGCCGCCGCAAGGTGGATCTGTCCGCCGATCTTATCCGTCTTCTCAAACAACACGACCTTATGCCCGCGCTTTGCCGCCACGCGCGCCGCCTCAAGCCCCGCGATGCCTGCGCCCACGACAGCCACCCGCTTCACGGTCTCCGCAGGCTTTAAGAAGATCGTTGTCTCGTCTCCGTTCTCGGCGTTCAGCACACAGGAGATGTAGCGCCGGTTCTGAATCGCGTCCACGCAGCCCTTGTTGCAGTTTAAGCACTCGCGGATGCACTCCCCTGCCTCGGTCTTAACCGCAATATCCGGGTCGGTCAGAAGCGACCTGCCGTAGCCGACCACGTCCGCCTCGCCGTTTGCCACAATCGCCTCGCCCGCCTCCACGGTGACGACTCTGCCGACCGTCGCGACCGGGATGCTTACCGTCTCCTTCACGCGCTTTGCCACCGGAAGCGTCCAGTTGTACGGCACGTCCCCCATGGGCGGTATCGTGTCGCCCATATTCCCGGTGTGGTTCGCCTGCGCGACCTGAATCATGTCAACGCCCGCTTCCTCCAGAAGCTTCGCGAACGCCACGACCTCGTCCTCCTCCAGTCCGCCTTTGCCGCGCAGCGAGCCGTCGGGGTTTACCGTAATCAACGGCAGCTTGTACTCCACCGCCATCCCCGGCGCGGCCTCGCGGATCGCCGCGACAACCTCAAGGGCGTAGCGCGTCCGGTTTTCCAGCGTGCCGCCGTACGCGTCCGTGCGGTGGTTTAGCAGCTTCGAGCACATGGAGCCGAGCAGCCGGTCCCCGTGTACCTCGATCGCATCCACGCCCGCCTTCTTTGCGCGCGCCGCGCACTGCGCAATGCTGTCCCTGATCTGCGCGAGCTGCTCCACCGTGGCCTCGTCCACAAAATGCTGCATCTCATAGCGCAGCTTCGCGTACGCGTCCTTCGTCGTCTGCTCCGCCAGCGCGGTCTGCTTCTCAAATTCCTCCTCGTTTCCGGCCGCCTGCGCCTCTGCCGCCGCCTTGCGCGCCATGCCCGCCGCCATGATGAGCCTTCCGACGCCCGGTACGTCGTACTCCGGGTGGAAGATCTGCAGCGCCAGCTTGCTGCCGTGCTCATGCAGCGTGTCCGCCAGCTTTTCAAACGCCGGGATCTGGCTGTCGTCGTAGAGCATCGGCGTCGGGGAAGCCGTGCGCACCGGAGCCACGTCGCCGATTACGATATATGCCACGCCGCCCTTTGCAAGCCGCTCGTAAAAGCCGAGACTGCGCGCCCCGATGGAGCCGTCGCGCTCCTCGTAGCCGGTTGTCAGCGGAGGAAACATAATCCTGTTTTTCAGCGTCAGGTTCCCCACCTTGATCGGTTGTAAAATTTTTTTCTCTGCCATCTTTTTTCCCTTTCTCTGTCTACAGATCCTTCGCAAACGCGTATGCCGCTGCGATCGAGTCCTTTAAGTTGCCTACCTTGTCGCAGTCCCCGAGCACGTGCGCATTTTCAAATGCAACCGGAGCCGGGGTGTAGCCGACCGCAAACACAAGCGTGTCCGCGTCGTCGATCACGTGCTGTACGCCGCCCTGCTCGTAGGTAATCGTCGTCTCGTCCACCTTCGTGACCGTGCTTTTGAGCAAAAGCTTCACGCCCTTTCGCATCAGCCGCAGGGTCAGCTGGCTTTTCGCGGGCCCGCCCTCGCCCGTCATGAGCGCGTCCGTCATCTCGATCACGGTCACGTCCCGATTCGCGGGGAAGCGGTCGTCGACGAGCGGCGCCAGATAATCCGCCGTCTCGCAGCCCACGGAGCCGCCGCCCAAAATGACTACCTTTTTCCCCGGAAAGCCCTTTCCGGACAAAATGTCGTCCGCAGTCATCGTCTGCTTAAAGCACTTGTAAGCCTCGATCTCCTTCGGCCTTGCGCCGCTCGTGCAGATCACCTCATAGTCCGCGAACTCGGATGCGAGCATTTCCGGTGTGACCTCGCAGCCCGTACGCACCGTAACGCCCGCATTCATGAGCCTTCGCGTCATAAATTTGACGACCTTGCAAAGCTCCTGCTTTCCGATCGGCACCGCCGCCAGCCGCAGCAGACCGCCGGTCTGCTCCTCCTTTTCGCACAAGGTGACGTCATGCCCGCGCATCCGCGCAATATATGCCGCTTCCATCCCGGCGGGCCCTCCGCCGATGACCAGCACCTTCTTCTTCTCGTCTGCGGGAGCGACCGCGTCCGACTGGACGGACGGGTTTACCGTGCAGGCGATCGGCTTTCCGAACATGATGCCCGTCAGGCAGCGCCCGCAGCCGATGCAGGGCCGGATATCGTCGGTTTTTCCCGCAAACGCCTTGTTCGCGAACTCGCTGTCGCACAGATTCGGCCTGCCGATCATGCAGATATCCGTCTTGCCGTTTGCGATCAGCTCCTCGGCGATCCACGGCTCGTTGATGCGCGCCACGGTGGAAACCGGGATATGCAGATGCCTGCGGATCTCCTCGGAGGCGTGCGCGTGGGGCGCGGGAGACGTGCCGGGTGCGGGCATCGAGCTTCCGCGCTTGATCGTATTGCCGCCCGAGACATGGATGAAGTCGACGCCCGCCGCCTCCAGCTGCTTTGACACGTAGATCATGTCGTTGAGCGTCAGGCCGCCGTCGCTGTACTCGTCCCCGGAGATGCGCACGTCGATCAGGAAATCCTCCCCGCGCAGCGCCTCCTCGATCGCGGCGGCATAGGCCGCACTGCCTGCGCACCTCGGCGATCACCGCGAGCGTCAGCCGCAGGCGTCCGTTGATATCCCCTCCGTACTCGTCCGTCCGCTTGTTGTAGAGCGGCGTCAGGAAGCCTCCCAGTAGCCCGTGCGCGTGCGCGGCCTGTATCTCCACGCCGTCGCCGCCCGCAAGCTGGAAACGGTGCGCGGCCTCGCCGAACTGCCGCACAATCGTATGTAATTCCTCGACCGTCGCCGGACGCGGCGCGGACTTCGCGTAGTACGGCCCGACATTGGACGGCGCGATGAGCTGCGGCGTGCCGGGAATCGGAAACGCCATATACGCCGGATGGAACAGCTGGGACAAAATTTTCGTGTCATACTGATGCACGGCGTCCACGAGCTTTTTCCACCCCGGAATATAGGAGTCGTCGTAGATCGACATGTCCCCCGGCAGATACGTGTAGGTCGGCTCCACGGTCGTCACCTCCGTGATGATAAGCCCCACGCCGCCCTTTGCGCGGTTGGAATAGTGCTCGACGAGCGCGTCGGTCACATAGCCCCTGTCCGCCAGATTCGTGGACAGCGGCGGCATAAAAATACGGTTTTTCACCGTCGTCTTCCCGATTTTGATCGGTGAAAACAGATTTGGATAATGCTGCATAACGTCATCCCCCTTTCTATGGCTTTTATTATATGAAAAAAGGGGATTGCTGCATTATCTTTTTTTGATATAATACTATTAGAAATTGATATTCGACACGATCTTTCAGGAGAAGCCTATGAAAAGCCTTTACCGGATCAACCGTTACGACATACCCGCAGGCGAGACGCGCACCTTTCGCTCCGGCCGCAGATATCAGATTTTATTTGTGACAGACGGCGCATGCCAGCTCACAGCAGACGACCAAAAATGGCTCTGCCGCTCCCCCGACATGCTCCTCATAAAGCCCGCAGAGGCGCCGCGCGTACGCGCCGCCGGCCGGAATGCGCCATGCTCGCTCCTGTGCATTGCCGTCCCGGTCGAAACGCTCGCGGCGCTCTCCGACCACACGTGCGATCTCGCAGAAAGCTTTGAGTTCGCGCCCTACGGGACATGCGTCATCCACGCCGATGCCAGGGCCTCCATGCTGCTTCAGAACATGCTCACAAAGCTAAGCGGCATCAAAGACGAGGGCATTGCACTCGGGACAAAGCTGTACGAAAAAAGCCTGCTCGCAACCTTTCTTGTGCTGTTTCTGCGCGTCTGCGTACAGAATGACCGCATACACCAGTCCCATCAGAGAAAGCTGCTCATCATAGACGACGTTTTTGAATACATCAGCCGCCATCTGACTGACGACCTCTCGCTAAAGACGCTCGAGCAGGAATTTTTTGTCTCCGGTGAGCACATTTCCAGAGAATTCAAAAAAAGCACAGGCATCACCCTGCACGCCTACATCACGCGCTCGCGCATCGATCTCGGCAAAAAATATCTCCTTGAGGGCATCTGCGTGCGCGACGTCTGCCAGCTCTGCGGCTTTTGCAGCTACAACCATTTTTTCAAGGCGTTCAAAAAGGAATGCGGCATGACGCCCGGCGCGTATGTCAAAAGCAGACGGCAGCCCGCAGAGGCCGGAGCTATTCCCGGTAAATAATCTCATACGGCAGCAACGTCCTTTCAGAAACGCTCCCGCCGCCCAGCAGGTCAAGAAGCGTCCCGCACGCCGTCATCCCGAGAGAACGGGCATTGAAGGAGATCGCCGTGACGGGCGTCACATGATTTTCAAGCAGGATGCCGTTGTAAAACGACGCGAGCATAAGCGCTCCCTGCGCATCCGGCTCCCGCAGCGTCCGAAGCACATGGCTCGCCACCAGATCGTCCATGCACAAAACCGCGTCCGCATGAAGCGCAGGCAGGCTTCGCACCGCCGCCTCGATGGATGCCGCCTGATAAAGCCCCGGGAAAAAAAGCGCGGGATCGGCCTCCCTTTTCGCCGCACGATAAGCGTCCAAAAAACCCGCCATGCGCATTTTTGTCACCATATGCGTCTCGTTCCCCCCGATGAGCGCGATGCGCTCCCGCCCCTTTTGCAGCAGCCACGCAGTCAGCTCCCGGCAGGCGCTCCTGTGGTCATGGTCAATCTGCACGACGCCCGGATAATCGCTGCTCCCGGTCATCACAAACGGAATGCCGCGCTCCTGCAAAAATTCCACCTGTGCGTCCTTTACAAAAGAGCACATCAAAATCACACCGTCCGCCTTACCGTTTTCGATAATGCGCACGAGCGACGATATATCGCGGTTATCGCAGATGGACAGCAGCACGTCATAGCCCGCCGCACCGCCCGCCTTTTCGATCCCGAAGAGGCATTCCTGAAAAAAGCTAAGCTCCGACATGCCGTAGTGCTCCGGCATGACCACGCATACGTTATACGTTTTCGACTGGGCGAGCCCCTTTGCGACCAGATTCGGCCGATAGCCGTGCTCCGCTATGTAGGAGAGCACCCGCGCCCGCGTCGCCTCCCCGATACGCCCCTTGCCCGAGATCGCACGGGAGACCGTCGTCTTGGAAACGCCAAGCGCCTGCGCCACGTCCGCGATCGTGATATTCTTTTTCTCCTCAAAATCCATAGCCGTTCCCTTAACTATTTGTAACAGTTCAGCCT
>CAMTZV010000148.1 GCA_947086625.1 uncultured bacterium
GAACTGTTACTGTTTTTGAGCTTAGTGGACATGGTATAATATGAGCACTTTCATATTGCGAGGTATTACATGATGAAAAAAAGATTTTTGGCGGCCCTGCTCGTCGCGGGGCTGCTTACAGGTACGCAGGCGGGCAGCGTGCAGCCGGTACAGGCGGCGCAGGCGCGCGTGGAGGAGACCGCAGAGATGCTGGCGGCGGCGACAGACGGGCTTGAGGCGGGCAGCTACGTGGAAGGGGAGGCGCTTGTCTCCATGGAAGCCGGCGCTGCAGCGGCTCTGGCAAAGGAGGGAACCTACCGCTTTGATTCCCATGTGCAGGTGGAGTCGGTGAGCGCGTTCGGAGACGGGGAGGAAGCGGGAAAGACAAATTATATCGTTCACCTGACCTCTGACAAGTACAGTGCGAAAGAACTGATGAAGCTGGCGCTGCGGCAGTATTACGTCGACGGCGTGAGCGCCAACGAATACCGCTATCTGCGCGCCGCGGACAGCTATCAAAAGTCACAGTGGTATCTGGACGGCACGGGGACGGCGAGCAAGGGCATCCGCTTTTCAAAGCGGGGCGTGACGAACAAAAAGACGCCGGTCATTGCCGTCATAGACACGGGCGTGAACTATTCGCATCCCGACCTTGCGGACAGCATGTGGAAAAATCCGTATCCTGGCAGGCTTGACGGTGACTGCGGGACGACGACGCCGACCCGATGGACTATGAGGGACACGGGACGCATGTGGCGGGCGTGGCCGCGGCGACGCAGAACAATGGGCTGGGCATCTGCGGTGTGGCGGACGCAAAGATCATGGCGCTCAAGGTCGTGAAGGACAAAAAGAAGGAGATCACGGACGCTGCGGTCATCCGTGCGTTTGAGTACGTATACGAGGCCATGGAGGCGGGTGTGAACGTGAAGGCGGTCAACTGCTCGTGGGGCGGCAGCTACGACAGGAGCGGCATGCTCTCGGAGGCGATCAACGCGGTCGGAAAGAAGGGGGCGCTCACCGTATTTGCGGCGGGGAACGACTCCGTCAACTGGGACAGCGTGCGGGGAACGCTGGCGACGCCGTTTGACCTCGACAGTCCCTACACGGTCATCGTGGGTGCGTCCAACGAGCAGGATACGGCGGCATATTATTCTGATTACGGCGCGGAGAACGTGGATGTATTTGCGCCGGGCAGCAATATGCTGTCCACCTATTTCGAGGACGTGTATCTGCCGGGTATTTACGATACGGCGATGCGGGAGCGCTTGTCGGTCTACTACAATACATTCAGCGCGGACAGCGCGAACATCCTTCCCGCGGGACAGACGTGGAAGGACTATTACACGGCCGAGCAGCTGGGCATTCCGACCGATTATTCGGTGAGCATCCGCGTCATAAAGAGCGGGGCGGACAGCTACGCGAAGATGGAGGTCGTGCGCAAGGCGGGCGAGGGCGTTGCCGGCGGGGAGGCGGCAGGCTCCGTCTATGTGGATGTGACCGATTTGCAGCTTGACCCGAACGCGACCTATTACGTGTCGTTTCTGGACGGCGCGGGCAGGGGAAGCGAGATGTGCTGGCAGGCGGGAAACAAGACGAGCACACCGCAGGAATCCCGTTTTGTGACGGTGGGCGGCAGGACTTATATGCGCATTATCGGGCTGGATGTTCCTCAGAAGGACGCCGGCAAAAAGAATTTGTTCTATCTGGACGATATCGCGATCTCTGCGGCAAACCCCGACAGCAAGCAGTTCGGCGCGTATATGTTCATGGAGGGGACGTCCATGGCGGCTCCGGTCGCAGCGGGCGCGGTGGCGGCCCTTGGCGCGGCAAACCCGAATTTATCCGCAAAGAGCCTGCGCAGCCTGCTCTTAAAGAGCGTGCGCAAGGTGAGCGCGCTCTCCGACCGCTGTAAAACCAGCGGCATCATCGATATGAGCAAGATGAAAACGTGGGCGACGAAGGTTTCCCTGAATAAGACGAGCGCGACGCTGCGCTACGGGAAGACGCTGACGCTGAAGGCGAAGGTTTCGCCGTCCTACGCGACGAGCACGAAGGTGACGTGGAAGTGCAGCAATACGAAGTACGCGACCGTGAACAGCAAGGGCGTTGTAAAGGCGAAAAAGGCCGGCATCGGGTATACGGTGACCGTCACGGCGACTGCGTCCGACGGCAGCAAACAGAAGGCTTCCTGCAGGATTAAACTTAAGAAATAGAGGGAAACGAATCGATGGAGAATATGAAAAAGCAAAACAGGTCGAGATGGTTTTTACGGCGTCTGATGTGCGCGGCGCTTGTGTTCTGCACGGTGTTCGCCGCGTTTGCCGCTACGCCCGTGCAGGTCAGGGCAAATAATTTTGTCGAGGAATACAGGGATATGATCGGCCAGGGCGGATATATTTATTATGTAAAGACAAAGACGACGGCAAAGGGCGACGGGGCGGTCATCTACCGCATGAAGGTGGCCACGGCGGAGAAGTCGAAGGTCATCGAGGAGACGCACGGGATTATAAACATGTGTGTGAGCGGGCCGAACCTGTTCTATACGACCTACAGCGAGGACGGGATGCGCTGGGAGATCTGGCACTGCAATCTGGACGGCAGCGAAGCGGAAAGGGTGTGCGACGGATGTCTCTGCTATGCGGACGGCGCGGATCTTTACGGGATCAAATATGTGGGTGCAAATACGCGCCTGTTTCACGTGGGGCTCTCGGCAAACGGGAAGCGCACGGCGGTTAAGACGGTGAAGGAGGGCACGGTGCTCGACTATGCCTGCACGGTCGATAAGACGAGCTATTATTACACCTACAACGGGAAAACGGAGCGGATTGCCCTCTATGCGCTTGAGAAGGGGAAGACAAAGCTTAAAAAGCTTGCGACCGAAAAGCGGGCCGAAAACGACTCCAACTCGGCGCTGCTCGTCTCCGACGTGAAGCGTATCAACGGCGAGCTGTACTACAATTACGGCTCGTATGAGGGGAGCGGGCATTTCTGGTACGGCACGATCAAAAAGCTCACGGCAGACGGGAAAAAGAAGGTCGTCGGCAAAAACGTTGAAAACGATACGATTATCGCGGGGACGAAGGAGCTCTATTTTTACGACAGCCTTGCCGGCTGCTATTACAAATATGATCTCGCAGCCGGGAAAAAGACGAAGTATGCGATGGAGTACAGGGAGGGCGTAAACTATATCATTCTCGGCGATAAGACCTATATGGCAGACACGTCGAATAAGAAAAAAATAACGATCTCCCGCTTTAATTCGGGAACCGCACAGGAGACGCTTACAAAGGATTTCATCACGATCCCGTTTAAGCAGAAGGCGAACGTCTCCTACTCGGTGAGCATGAGGCAGGTCGGGATCTACAATATGGTGTGCGTGACGGGAACGGATTTCACGGATCAAAGCTACGGCTGGCACGGCAATGTAGTCAGCGTGGACTGGTACATCACGGACGGGGCCGGGACAGTGCTCGGGTCGTTTCGATGAACCTGCGGTTTTAAGCGCCGGAGGGCATACATTGGATAAACTGTTACACGGAAACGGAAAGGAACGCAGCTTATGACAGAAAATCAGAGATTGATCGGGGAGATCGAGGGTCTTTTAGAAACGTACAAGGGGGGCATCACGCCGGAACAGTCGGGCGGTCTGATCGAGAAGATGCGCGGGGCAATGCTCATTGTGCCGGTGAACTTCCCGCAGGACGAGACGCTCGCCGCGATGCAGAGGGAGCTTTCGCGCACGGGACAGCCGGTGAGGATGCCAAAGGACGCAAAGCCGGTTCCGGTGCTCATACAAAATCCGAACAAGGAGCAGTTTCTCGCGGTTTACACCTCACTCGCGCAGCTCCCGAAGGACGTGAAGCACAACGGCGTCATCGAGATGAAATTCGACGCCTGCATGGAGTATGTAAAAAATTCCAAAAACCCGGTGTTCGGCGTGGTCGTGAATCCGTTTTCGCACAACTTCATTTTAAGGCCCCGGAAGGAGCAGCAGGTGACGGCAGCGCAGTTTCATCCGCTCGCGCGCAAAAACGTGGAGTATGTGCTTTTGCCGCACAGCATTTACACGAAGGGAAAAGAATATTTTGACAGCATCGACGCTTCCGTGCTGTTCCAGTTTTTTAAGGATCAGTATCAGAACAAGCTGCCGATGCCTTACGGCGAGGAGGATTTTGAGGTCATGCAGCTTGGCATCGATCCGAAGCTCGATATGATCCACATGGCGATGCCGACGAAAAAGCTGGAGCAGGGCGGCTGTATCCGTATCTACGCGACATGGCACAAGGAGGCGGACCGTGCAGGCTATTACATGATTGTGCGCGGCGAGGAGAAGTCCGAGCGGCGGTTTTTGTACATGGACGACACCGGGCGGGCGAACGATCTTGGCGCGGCCCCCGTTGAGAGCGGTGAGATGCAGCGGATTATGGATCTTGAGCTGGAGCGGTATGCAAAAAACTAGTATGGCTCATACCGGAGACGGGTCGGATGTGCAGGGCTCTGGCGGGTCAGGAGGGAAAGGCAGAGGAAGATGTTTGGATTTTTATGGCTTGTGATCATACTGATTATTGCGGTGCGGGTTTTGAACGCCTCAAAGACGGGCGGGCAGAATCGGAACAGGACGGGAAAAGGGACGCAGCCGAACCGGCCCACGGTGCAAAGGACGCAGGGGAAGTGGTCGGGCGGACAGGGGATGGGGCAGCAGGGCGGCTCATACAGCCAGCCGGCACGTCCCGCACAGCCTGCGGGCGGATACAGCCAGCCGGCACGTCCCGCGCAGCCCGCGGGCGGATATGGGCAGCAGCGCACAAACGACAGGCGCTACGCGATGCCGGCGCGTCCGGTGCAGTCGGCGGCGTATCCCGAAAAGAAGAAGGCGAAAACCGAGAATACCATTTTGCAGAAGGCGCGGGCAAACGCGTCGGAGCATTTTAACGAGGATACACTGGAAGCGCGGGGAGCCGCAGAGCTCGGGCATGTGCCGCAGGGCGGCGAGATCATGCGGGATAAGGCGATGGAGCGGCACATCCACAGCGTGCACGGGGAGGATCACGGCACCGAGCTGCGCAACCGGCCCGGCGTGGACGATTTTGACACCTGGCATCTCGTGGACGAGGTGAACGACCTCATCGTCAAGGGCTACAGCGGGAACCTGGAATTTGAGCGCGATTTTCTGGCGGAGGGGCTGGATATGCTGAACCGCGTCTCGATGTAGCGGGTGTAATATGATACAGGAGGGTATTGGAATGGAGCAGAGCAGTCAAAGCAGACAGACAGAAGAAGAGAGACCGGAGCATTTTGATGATCTGATGGCATTTCTGGACGCGGACACCTATGAGGAAAAGCTCGAGATCCTGCACCGGATGCAGTATGACCTGACCAATTCG
>CAMTZV010000149.1 GCA_947086625.1 uncultured bacterium
CTAGGCTCGAAAATACCTCGCCAAGCGCCGGCGTTTTTATAACAGTCTTTGTCAGGAACGACCTGTCCGGCATCGGCGGGCATCCAATGGGCACTTCTCACCGCGCAGATCAGGAGGGTCATATGGAAGAGTTTGTCACAGAAAGCCTGGCACTTTTGACCGAATCCGGGGCGGACGGAAAGGGCGCGTCCTCGCTGCTGGAATCGTATTTGGCGGATCTGGTGCCGGATTTGATCGGTTTTGCGCTGTCCGTGGCGGGGGCCGTGCTCGTCTACGTCATCGGCGGGCGGATCATCCGCTGGCTGCGCAGGGTCTTTCGAAAGATGATGGCGCGTCACAACGTCGACGAGGGTGTGCAGCAGTTTCTGGACGGCCTTGCCAAATATATGGGTTATTTTGTCCTGATTCTGATGATCCTCGGTTTTTTCGGGGTGACGGCGGCCTCGGTCGTGGCGGTGCTTGGCTCCGCCGGACTGACGCTCGGCCTCGCCCTGCAGGGAAGCCTTTCCAACTTTGCGGGCGGCGTGCTCATTTTGCTGCTGCAGCCGTTTGGCGTCGGGGATTACATCATCGAGGCAAACGGCGGCATGGAGGGCTACGTGCAGGAGATTTCCGTCTTTTACACGACGCTTTTGACCGGCGACCAGAAGACGATCGTCATCCCCAACGGTACGCTCTCGAACAGCAGCATCACGAACATTTC
This sequence comes from uncultured bacterium, assembly GCA_947086625.1. Taxonomy (GTDB): domain Bacteria; phylum Bacillota; class Clostridia; order Lachnospirales; family Lachnospiraceae; genus W0P33-017. The sequence continues at coordinate 704 of CAMTZV010000149.1, forward strand.
AAAGAGCGGGAAACGCAGGCTCGACATCATCGTGGATATCGCCTATGACGCCGATTTGCAGAAGGCGAAGGCCGTGCTGCTTGCGGTGGCGGAGCAGTCCGCGCACTATTTGGAGAGTGAGCCGCCTCTCGTCCTCGTGCGGGAGCTGGCGGAGAGCAGCGTGAAGCTTTGCGTGCGCGTCTGGACGGACCCGGAGGAATACTGGGACGAGCAGTGGGAGTTAAACGAGCAGATCAAGCTCTCTTTGGACGCGGCGGGTATCGAAATTGCTTATCCGCAGCTTGACGTGCATGTGAAGTGAGGAGATTTTTCAGGAACGCGCAGCCAGTGCGTGGCTCAGGTGTGAAAAGTAACGGGCACAGCAGAATAACAGGATTATGACAGCAGTCTATTTCGTATAGGCTGCTTTTTCGTCGGCATATTTCCGGCTACATGCTTTTCCTGTGCTTTTTTGTGGAATCAGGTCTTGACCTGTTACCTACAATATGTTAATATAAATACACCTACATAATGTTGATATAAGAAAGGAGGACAAAATGGCCCAGCAGATTTCTGAATCCGAACTGGTTCTGATGAAGATTATCTGGAAAAACGGAGGGGCGGCTCTATACGCCCTCATCATGGAGGAGCTGCAGAAAGACAATAACGAATGGAAAAACAACACCGTGCTTACGCTGCTTTCCCGGCTGGTAGAAAAAAAGTTCCTGAAAGTCAGAAAAATCGGCAGGCGGAACGAATATGTGGCTGTGGTAACGGAAGCGGAATACCAGACGATGCAGACGCACAGCTTTCTGGATAAGGTTTACGGCGGAAATGTGAGAAATTTAGTCTCAACCCTGCTGTGGCAGGACATTCTTTCGGCGGAGGAGCTGAAAGAAATCGAAAGCTTCTGGGGAAAAGGAAATGAGTGAGTTTCTAAAAGTATTATTGTCGCTGTCTCTCTCCGGTGCGCTGCTGCTTCTGCTCATTCTGGTTTTAAAGCCTTTTTATAAAAACAGATGCAGCAGGCGCTGGCAGTATTATATCTGGATGGCTGCAATGCTGCGGTTTTTGCTTCCGTTTGCACCCGGGTTTACGGTGGTCGGAAGCCTGTTTGAAAAGCTGGATGCGGCGGCAGTCACGGATGAAATATCTTTTGAAGAGGATGCGCCTGTTTCCGTGAATGCGGGCAGCGACAGGGGTCAGGAACGGACCGCTTCTGACATGCGCTGGCTTTGCCTGTTTTTTATCTGGTCGGTGCCGGCAATGGTTCTGTTTGTCCGCAGGATAATGTTTTACCAGGTCTTTACCCGATATGTCAAAGCGGGCAATATGAAAGTGTCGGATCCGAAAACCCTGAATCTGCTGTCTGACTGGGAGGAAAAGCTGAGCGTCAGGCCGGGTGTGGAATTATCCTGTAATCCGTTTGTTACATCCCCGATTATGATCGGATTTTTTTGCCCGGAAATTATTCTTCCGGCCCGTGAGCTGGAAGAAAAAGAGTTATCTTATATTTTTGCGCATGAGCTGGTTCACTACAGGCAGAAGGATATGTTTATCAAATGGCTGGTGCAGATTGTTGTCTGCGTCCACTGGTTTAATCCGTCGGTGTATGTTCTGGAACAGAAAGTAAATCAATGCTGCGAATTATCATGCGATGAGACAGTCATATCTATGCTTGGAGACAAGGAGCGGCGCGCATACGGAGACATGCTGATTTCCTTTTTGAAATCAGACAATTCCTGCAAAAGCTCTTTTGCTTCCGTTACATTAACGGAAGGAGCAAAGCAGATCAAAGAAAGGTTAGGTGCAATTATGAATTTTAAGAAAAAGAATCGGAAGACTGTTGTTTTCACAGGTGCATTAACGCTGCTTTTTGCGCTGTGTGCAGTTTTTATCGGAGTCTATACGGCGGATCCCGCTCAGGCCGATGCGCGTGCAGGCTTACACGACATCGGTCATTTGCAGACGAATCTCGCGCGGCTGGAACAAAGCATTTCCTACCGGAATGGGAAGGTGCTGTTTACCATACCAAAAGGCCGCGATTTCTGGAATATCCGGATTTATGGCCGCACAGCGATCAATGGGAGCAGTGGCATGAGCGTACACTATCTGACCGATGAAAGTGAGAGCGGAAGCTGGAAAAGCGGGGAAACCTACACGATTGATGTCTCCGGCGGCGGATACACGGAGTTTTATTTTGATGCGGACAACGGCCGCGGAAGGATTTCTGTTGATTTGACGAAATTACTTCCTGATAACCTGAAGTCGGAAAATCAGAACGAAGAGAGGTGACCGCGGCAGTTCGTTACGGTTCACTTCGTGACCGGTAACCGAAAAAAATTTTTTTTACACAAAAATTTCCAAAAAGAATTGACAAATTTCCCAGTTTATGCTAGTTTGGATATGTCAATAATAAGTCGCGTCAAAAAACGGGACGTGCAATTCCAGATATCCAATGAGTTTAGGAGGAAGTATTATGCAGCAGGGAACTGTAAAGTGGTTTAATGCAAAAAAAGGCTACGGATTTATTTCTGATGAAGCCGGCAACGAAGTATTTGTTCATTTTTCAGCGTTAAATATGGACGGCTTCAAGGAATTGAAGGATGGCGAGAAGGTTGAGTTCGAGGTTGTAGAGGGCGACAAGGGCCCGCAGGCAGCAAACGTAACAAGAATTTAATCCGCCACAATATTTTTGTTTGCAAAAGGAACGGTCATTCCATGCGGGATGGCCGTTTTTTATGCACAGAGCCGCGTAAGGAAATTTTGCCGCCAGGCGGCACGCGGCTCGTGCGGCGAGTAGGGTGCGCGATTGCATTGATTTTGTATTTCAAATCGCATATACTATAGGTGCAATGAAATGCGAAAGGGGTTGATATTATGGCAAATACGACAAATTTCAGTGTCCGTATGGACAGCGACATAAAAAAGCAATGTGAGAGCCTGTACGGTGAATTGGGCATGAACCTTACAACTGCGATCAATGTTTTCCTGCGCCAGTCTCTTCGTGTCGGCGGTTTTCCCTTTGATGTGAAGCTGGATCGGCCCAACAGGGAAACGATTGAAGCCATGCTGGAAGCGGAGCGCATTGCGCGTGACCCGGATGTAAAGCGTTATTCTGACGTGGAGGAAGCCCTTCAGGAGCTGAAGCGATGAACCGCGACATTGTCTGGACGACAAGGTTCAAAAAAGATTATAAGCTGGCAATGAAGCGAAATTTGAACATTGCCCTTCTGGACGATGTGATCAGAGCCCTGTCGCGGGGCGAGATACTGCCTGAAAAAAACAGGGATCATGAGCTGACCGGCGAATGGGCAGGACATAGAGAATGCCATGTCCAGCCGGATTGGCTTCTCATTTATCGGGTGGAGGATGATGTGCTGGTGCTGACATTGTCGCGCACCGGGACACACAGCGATCTGTTTGGGAAATGATCGGCTGGAAGGTGTTATAGGATTGCCATTGTTGGAAATAATGAAGGGTATAGAAATAATGGAGGAAGCAGGATTGGACAGAAAACAGATTTCAGATTTAAAGGCATACGAGGTCATAAGCGAGGAGGAGCTCGCTGATCTCGGATCAAAGGGGACGCTGCTGCGGCATAAAAAGAGCGGCGCGCATGTGGCGCTGGTCGAAAACGATGACGAGAACAAGGTGTTTTACATCGCATTCCGCACGCCCGCGGAGGATTCCACCGGCGTGCCGCACATTGTCGAGCACACGGTACTGTGCGGCTCGAAGGAATTTCCGGTGAAGGATCCGTTTGTGGAGCTGGCGAAGGGCTCGATGAACACGTTTTTAAATGCGATGACATATCCGGACAAGACCGTTTACCCGGTTGCGAGCTGCAATGACAAGGATTTTCAAAACCTGATGCACGTCTATCTGGACGCGGTGTTCCGCCCGAATATCTACAACTATGAGGAGATCTTTTTGCAGGAGGGCTGGCATTACGAGTTAGAGGAGATGGACGGGCCGCTCACGATCAACGGCGTTGTGTACAACGAGATGAAGGGCGCGTTTTCCTCGCCGGAGGGTGTGCTCGACCGGGTGATCTTAAACTCGCTCTTCCCGGATACGACGTACGCGAACGAGTCCGGCGGCGACCCGGACGTGATACCGGAGCTTTCCTACGGGGAGTACCTCGAGTTTCACAGCCGCTTTTACCATCCGAGCAACAGCTATATTTATCTGTACGGAAATATGGATATGGCCCAAAAGCTTGCGTGGATCGATGAGCACTACCTGTCAGAGTATGCGCACGTTCCGGTGGATTCAAAGGTCATGCGCCAGCAGCCGTTTGCCGCTCCGGTGCGCGTTGTGCGGGATTACCCGATCGCGAGCAGCGAGCCGACGGAAAACAACGCGTATCTCGCGTACAACATGGCGGTGGACACGGTGCTGAACAAGGAGTTTTACCTCGCGTTTGACGTTTTGGATTACGCGCTTTTCAGTGCGCCGGGCGCGCCCGTGAAGCAGGCGCTTCTTGACGCGGGGATCGGCAAGGATATCATGAGCTCCTACGACAATTCAATCTATCAGCCGATCTTTTCCATCGTGGCAAAAAATGCGGACGAGTCCGACGAGGAGCGATTTTTGCAGGTGATCCGCGAAACGCTGGCGCAGCAGGTCGCGGCGGGCATCAACAAAAAGGCGCTGCTTGCAGGCA
>CAMTZV010000150.1 GCA_947086625.1 uncultured bacterium
CTTTTACAGGTATCATAGCTTTCATCCTTTCTGAAAATATTTCTTACTATTTTAACCCTCGCTGTCCGCAAGCGCCACCATCTTTCGTAACTGTTCAGTTCCTTCACAGTTACGGTGCAAAATCCATTTAAAATCGTCTGCGACGATGGGATTTTGCACTGCTGAATCATGTTCTTACGGTCTCCGCAGCAAGTGCTCCGACCTATTCCGCATCAACTACCATCTTTTCATATCTCAGATTCACAAACAGCCCGAGCGCCACGCCAATTCCGGTCAGCACGATGTTCATGACCATAACCGCCGAGGGCGTCATCTTCGAAGCCGCGGTCAGAATCGTATAGTTGCACAGCGAGGAGGCGATCATGACGAGCGCCGTCACCGTGCCCTTGATCTTCGGGAAAATCATGTTGCACACGGACGTCGCGATCTGGAGCAGTCCGCCCGCGCCAGCCCAGCCGATCAAAAACGAACCGGCGGTACACATCATCTTCGAGGGCGCAATGAGCACCGCGATAATCGTCAGCAGGCAGATGACCGGGTAGACGAGGATAAAGCGCACGTCCTTGATCTTTCGCGTGAGAAATGCCGTCACGATGAGCGCAAGGATCGTTCCGGTCGAATAATACGTCTGCATAATCGACGGATCCTCCCAGCCGATCGATTTCGCATAGTTCTGCGCGCAGTTCAGCCAGAGCTGGAACGTGCCGGTACACGTAAATCCGATCAGAATCATCGAGATCGACTCGACGGAAAAATGCGTGTGCTTTAAGCTCTCGATTAAGCCCTCCTTCTTTGCGCCGGCGGCGTCCTTGTCGGTGTCCGGAAGCGGGAAGAAAATCATCAGCACAAGCAGCACAATATAAGCGACGCCGCATACGATAAACAGCGGATTATAGGACGTCATCCCGGCTGCCGTTGTCGTCACGGCCACGCCCAGGAAGAACGGCAGCAGCATTTGTGAGATCGAGATAAAAAACTTGATGCCCATCGTCGCGATGCCGGGCGCCTTGTAAATGACCTCGGCAACCGCCGGATAAATTCCGGTGTCAAGGAACGAGTTTGCGATACCGCCGACAACCGCGCAGACGTACGCGATCTGGTAGCCGCCGTTTGCTCCAGCGTTAAACGCCAGCGCAAGCCCGATCAGATAAACCGCGTAGGAAGCGCCGCCGATGATGACGGAGATGCGCCGTCCCAGCTTATCGGACAGCGGGCCGGCAAACGGGAGCGCGATCAGGCGGCCAAGCCCAAGCGCCGCGGAGATCGCCGTGATCGCCATGACCTCCACGCCCCAGCTTTCGGCAAGTGACTCCTTGATCACCGCCTGCCCGAGCACCGAGCAGCCAACGCCGTGCAAAAAGTAGTTCAAATACAGTACAAGTGCACTGGGAAGATATTTTTTATTCATAGCATATGTCTCCTTCTCCGATCAATCATCATAGCTGATATTGAGGATCTGCTTCATATGCTCGATGGGCATCGGTGTACCCGTCCACAGCTCAAACGCCGCCGAGCCCTGGAAGAGCATCATGCCAAGGCCGTTCATCGTCTTACAGCCGACCTCCTTCGCCATCCTGCGCATCTTCGTCTCAAGCGGCGAGTAGGGAACGTCCACCACGATCAGCTCCGGGCGGAAGAACGATTTATCGGGAACGACAGACACATCCTCTAAGGGATGCATGCCAGCCCCGGTCGCGTTTACAAACAGGTAGCTCTCATCCATCTCCTTCTTTAACTGGTCGAGATCCGCGAGGTCGTAGAGCGTCGCCCTGCAGTCTGTCTTTTCGTTGATCTTTTTTACCGTCTCGATTCCGCGCTCGAAGAAGCCGTCCTTGATGTTGAAAATAGACATTTCCGCTACGCCGTCGAGCGCCGCCTGTATCTCGATCGCCGTCGCCGCGCCGCCGCAGCCGACAATCGTCATCTTCTTTCCGATCGCGTCGATGTTGTTATCCTTCAAAGCGGCCATGAAGCCGATGCCGTCCGTGATGTGCCCGGTCAGATGGCCGTCCTTGTTTACGATCGTGTTGACCGCGCCGCAAAGCTCGGCCGCCGGTGAGAGCTCATCCAGATACTGCCCGACGATCGTTTTATTCGGCATGGACACGTTGGAACCGCGCATCTTTAAGGTGCGGATCGCCTTTACCGCGTCCTCGATCTCGTCCGCACCGATCTCAAACGCAAGGTACGCCAGATCGTAGCCCAGCTTCGCAAACGCTTCGTTCTGCATTGCCGGGGAGCTGGAATGGCGGATCGGGTATGCCATCAGTCCGACCAGTTCTGTGTGTCCGTTAATTCTCTCTGCCATGATTTTTTTCTCCTTTTCGCTGTCTTGTTTTTTTCATCCACCACAAACGAAAGAAACCGGTTAGCGCGTGTTTGTTAAATATCTAACAAACTTGTTTGAGATTATTATAGCAGTCTGTATTCCTATCGACAAATACATATTTTTGTTGAAAACGATACGTTTTTGCTATCATTTTCGCGTGCGGTCGAGTAGGAATGGTTTTTCCTACTCGCCGCGCCGCCTGTGTGTTGCACCGGAAGCAAATTTCTTTACGCGCCCCTGCGCATAAAAATACGCCGGAAGCACTCCTCCATGTAGCCCGCTTCCGGCATACCTCGTTCATGACCCTGTCAGATCCCGGGAAACGCAAGGGTGATGGTCGTCCCCGCGCCCTCCGCGCTTTCCAGACTGATTTTTGCGTGGTGGCAGATGGCCCCGTGCTTTACGATGGCAAGCCCGAGACCCGTTCCCCCGATTTTCTTTGAATGGCTCTTATCTACCCTGTAAAAGCGCTCAAACACCCTTCCCCGATGCTCTGCCCCGATCCCGATCCCGGTGTCCCGCACAATCACGCTCACGCCCTCCCCGGTCCGGTTTACGAAGACGTCCACCGTGCCGTTTTCCCTGTTGTATTTCACCGCGTTGTCGCAGAGGTTATAGAGCATTTCATCAAGAATTTTGCGCACACCCATAATCCGGGCGCTGCCGCCGATCAGATGGAACGCGACATTCTTTTTTTCCGCTTCCTTTTCCAGCCGCCCGATCACCTCGCCCGAGAGCTCGTACAAATCCACCGGCTCCTTCTCAAACGAAAGACTCTGCCCGTCAAGCTCCGATAATTTGATAATATCATTGACGAGCGCAATCAGCCGCTGCGCCTCGTCATAAACGGACTGTGAAAAGTCGATGACGTCCTTCTGCGGGACGTCCCCCGCCTTCATAAGCTCCGCAAAGCCGGAAATGGACGTCAGCGGGGTTTTCAGCTCGTGGGAAACATTCGCGGTAAATTCCCTCCGAAGCGTATCCCTCTTTTCGCGCTCCGTAATATCCGGCATTACCACAACGGCCCCGATCACGGCCTCCCGCTCAAACACGGGGCTGGCAATCAGGCTGTAGCTGCGGCCGTTTCGCACCATGACGTTTTCCGCCCTCTTTCCGGAGAGCGCCTCCGAGATGACATCCCGGAACTCCTTTGCCCTGCAGAACGCCAGCACGCTTTTGTCCGCGGAGGGTACAATCTCCAGCAGATTCAGTGCGGCGGAATTACAGGTTAAAAGCTTTGCATCCCGGTCGATCGTTAAAAACCCCTCGCTCATATTTTCCGTAATCAGACGGAACTCCTTCTGTTTTTTTCCCGCGTCCGCAAGCTGCTGCTCGATCGTCTCTTTCTGATCCGCGATTTTCCGAAGCAGCGGCGTCAGCTCCTCATATGTGTCGTTCGTTTCCGGCGCGTCCAGATCCAGCCGGTTGATTGGCTCTATAATCGCTCTCGACACCCGCGAGGAAAGCGCCAGCGTCAGAAGCAGCGCGACAAACAGAATAAAGAGCATCGGCTGCACCATATCCAGCAAAATGGCGACCACCGTATACTGCTCCGTGGAAACCCGCAGGATATTGCCGTCCGAAAGCCGTAGCGCATAATACACGGTTTTCTGCATGAAGGTTTTGGAATACCGCGTGCTCATGCCCTCCCCGTCCTCTTTTGCCGCCCTGATCTCGTCACGGCCCGCATGATTGTCGAGGGCGGAGGCGTCCGCCCTGCTGTCAAAGAGCACCGTCCCGTCTTCACCGACCAGCGTCACGCGGTTGCTGCGGGCAATCCGGTCCCGTTCGCTGTCAAACCCGTCAAAATACGCCGTCCCGTCCCGTTCAACGGCATGAGCCAGAAAACCCGCCTCGTTCTCAAGCTCTGAACGGATCTGCTTTTCAAAGAAATGAAATAAAAGCCCCATAATCAATGCCGTCGCGGCAGTCAGAACAAGACAAACCGTGAGCAGTGAGGAGCGGAAAATTTTCTTATTCACTTAAACGCCTCCTATTTTATAGCCGATTCCCTTTATCGTCTGAATCAGACTTCCGGCATCGCCCAGCTTTACCCTCAGCTTCCGGATATGGACGTCGAGCGTCCGCGATTCCGTATAATATTCCCCCCATACGCCCGCCAGAAGCCGATCGCGCTCCACTACGTTTCCCTCCGCCTCCAGCAGTGCCAGAAGCAGCAGGTATTCCTTATAAGAGAGCGATACCGCCTCGCCCGACACGGTAATGATATGCTTTGCAGGCTCTACATACAGCTCTCCTATTCTGTATATTTTATCCTGATTTGTCTTTTCAAAACGCCGGAGCACCGCCCGCACCCTTGCAATCAGCTCCATCGTTCCAAAGGGCTTTGCCACGTAGTCGTCCGCCCCCATATCGAGGCCCGTGACCTTGTCAAATTCACTCGCCTTTGCGGTGAGCATAATCACAGGGATATGCTCCGTCTTCCGACAATCCCTCAGCCTGTGGAGAATTGACAATCCGTCCTCCTGTGGCAGCATAATATCAAGCAGGATCAATTCCGGCAGCCTTTCCTGCATCCCTTTCCAGAACTCCTTCGGGGCCGGATACCCCTGTACCCCAAACCCCTCTTTTGAGAGCGCATAGCATACGAGCTTTCTGATATTGTCGTCATCCTCCAGCAGATAAATCATTTCGGTCCTCCTAATCCCCGGACTTTTTGCGGTGCACGCCGGTTATGGAATAGATAACCCACTCGGCAATGTTTTCCGCATGGTCGCCGATCCGCTCCAGGTATTTTGCAATCATGAGCAGATCCATCAGCGCCTCCGCATCGTCCTGTCTTTCCGCTATCGATTTTATCAATTCCTGCTTTACCTTGTCAAATAAATCATCCACCTGATCGTCGTACCCGATGACAAGGCCCGCGATGTCCGCATCCATTTTCACAAAGGATTCCACGCTCCCGGAGACCATTTTGGTCGCCGCCTCCGCCATCTCCCGGATATGCGTCTCGCTAAGCGTCCCTTTTTTCGCGACATAAGG
>CAMTZV010000151.1 GCA_947086625.1 uncultured bacterium
CTTTGTATCAGGTAGACCTGACGGGCTGCGGGCTGAGCGATCTGTCGATTTTAGAGGGCGCGGGCAATCTCGCCGTGCTGGATATCAGCGATAACGATATCTCAGATATCAGCGTGTTGGCGGGCTGTCGGCATTTGCAGCAGATCTATATCTCAAACAACGCCCATTTGAAGGATATCAGCCCGCTCTTTGGCCTGAAAAAGATAAAAATATACGATCTGAGCGGGACAAATGTGCCGGAGAAAGCGATCAAAAAGCTGGAAAAAATAATAGCGGATTAGGGGATTTACTGTGGGAGATACAAGGGAATTGCTCATCATAGGCTGCGAGGTTCTGTGCATTGTCTGCCTGCTTGCAATCTTGCTTTTTGTGAGAGCAAAAAACAGGAAACAGAAGGAACTGAGGGAACATGCGGCAGACCGTTCCAGAGACGACAGGCTGTGCGCGGCACTGGAAAACGTCCATGCGCCCGCCCGGATGAAAGATTCGGCCGCAAAAAATCAGGCGTATCAGGTTTCGTATCATGACAATCTGGAAAAGCGCGCAGATGCGGTTTGCGTGCAGCTGACGGAATGCGGCCCGCTGTCGCAAAAGGAGTATCTGTTTTATATTCAGGATTTTATACGGATAGGAAGCGACCCGGGGGACGAGCTGACGATCCGGGACGAGTGCTCCTGCGGCTCTGACGCGCAGCTCGTCCGCGAGGACGCCCGGGTTTACGCAAGGAGAGTCATGCCTGCAAGCCGGGTATATCTGCGGCGTGGGAGAAAACAGTATTTATTGGATGACAGGCTTGTCAGAGTACGGGAAGGGGACAGCCTCGTGATCGGAAAAACGTCGGTTCAGATTCGTTTTGTGAATCCATAAATCATTGCATACAAAAGAGGGTTTGGTTATGGGAAAGATTCTTGCTGTCTATACGAAGGATGCATTTAAAGAATATATTCTTCCGCCTGTCAATAATCTGGATTATGAAATTGTCCTGAATAAAAATCTGTTCCGCCTTGCAGAGGATCTGGCGTTGAAGCTGGAGGTTTTAGAGGGCGTCTGGAAGCTGCATTCCAATGAAATTTACCGCGTCACCAAAAACGATATGCCGCATGAAAACCACATCCTCGAACCGCAGGCCCTTTTTAAGATTTTTGTAAAAGGGGAGCAGCTTTTGTCGATCGTGGTCATTGAACGGAAAAACATATTTGTCCCCTATGAAAAGTATGATCTGGCAGGCCTCGATCATATTTATATCGGAAAAAGCGTGGAAAACGACATCCGCTATTCCTTTCGGGAATTTGTTTCAAAAAGGCATGCGTACCTTTCAAAGACTGACCGCGGGTGGACGATCACAGATACAAGCGTGAACGGTATCTATGTGAACGGAGAGCGCGTGGTAAAGGAGCATGTCTTAGCATATGGCGATTATATCAATCTTGTAGGCCTTCATCTCGTGTACATGGGGCGTGTGCTGGCGGTCGACACCGCTTACTGCGAGGTTCAGATCACATCGGGGCAGATGAGGCTGTGGGAAAGCGACGATCTGCAGGAGACGATCGCGCTCGCGGCGGGCAGCGGGAAGCAGCTTTTTCATCGGGCGCCGCGCAGCGTACAGAAGATTGAGACAGATCCGATCGAAGTGGAGGCGCCGCCCGCTCCGGAAAAGCCGGAGGAGATGCCGCTTTTTATGGCTATCGGGCCGTCTCTTACGATGGCGTTTCCGATGCTGATCAGCTGCGCGATGATGATCGTATCCTCCCAGAGCAATGGGGGAAGCAGAGAGATCTACATGTATACCGGCCTGATTATGGCGGTTGTCTCTGCTGTTATCAGTATTTTCTGGACATTGAACAACCAGCGCTTCCACAGGAAAAAGCTCAGGGATAAGGAGATTCATCGCTTTGAAGCGTACAGTGCGTATTTGCTGAAAAAAACGGATGAGGTGAAGGAAGCATACGAGCACAACATGGAGGCGATGAAGCGGCGGTATGTGCCGGCGGAGGAGTGCCTTGGATACACGGAGCATTCCGACAAATTGTGGAACCGGAATCCGATCCACGAGGATTTTCTCGTCCATCGTCTCGGCATCGGTGACCTGCCGTTTCAGGCGCCAATTCAGGTGCCGGGGGAGCATTTCTCTTTGCTGGAGGACGCTCTGACGGACAAGCCGCAGTATATTTTTGACAATTATAAGACGCTTTTTCAGGTGCCGATAGGTTTGGATCTGCTCCGATATCGTGTCGTCGGAATTGTGGGCGGGGAGGAAAAAAGAGGAGCGCTTACAGTGGCAAAGCTTTTGTCTGCCCAGCTTGCGGCAAACAACTGCTACACGGATGTAAAGCTGGCGTTTGCATATGACCGCATGAACAGTGCGGATGCGGCCGCATGGAATTTCGCAAAGTGGCTGCCTCATACATGGTCGGAGGACCGCCGCGTGCGGTTTGTAGCTACGGATAAGGTGGAGGTCAGCGAGCTGTTCTATGAGCTGACAAGGCTTTTCCGCAGGAGGGAGGAGACAGCGGAAAAGATGGAAGGGAAGCTTTATCATCCGCACATCGTCCTGTTTGTTTCCGACCCACAGCTTTTGGAAGGGGAGCTGCTTGCGAAGTATGTATTTGAGGAAAATCTGAATTACGGGCTGACGACCATTCTGCTTGCGGGGGAGCGCGGCAGGCTGCCAAACAGCTGCCGTTTTATCGTGGAGAATACCGACCGGTTCCAGGGGATGTACGATGTGATGGCCGGAGAGGATGCGCGCATAGCAATCGCTTTTGACACGGTTTCGGACGAGCAGATGGAATGCTTTTCCCGGAGGCTCTCCAATATCGAGGTGCAGGAGATCGAGGAGGGCGGAGAGCTGCCGCAGTCGCTTTCGTTTTTCGATTTGTATCAGGCAAAGCGTCTGGAGGATTTTCAGGTGCTCGACCGGTGGAAGAAAAACCGGATCTATGACAATATCAGGGGTCTGATCGGGCAGAAGGCCGGGGGAAGGGACTGCTATCTGGATGTACACGAAAAATATCATGGGCCTCATGGACTGATCGCGGGAACGACCGGCTCCGGAAAATCCGAGACGCTGCAGACGTATATGCTCTCGCTTGCCGTCAATTACAGCCCGGAGGATGTTGGATTTTTTGTCATCGACTATAAGGGCGGGGGTATGGCAAACCTCTTTACCGGTTTGCCGCATCTCATCGGCCAGATCTCCAACCTGTCAGGGAATCAGGTGCACCGCGCCATGGTGTCGATTAAGAGTGAAAACCGCAGGCGTCAGCAGATTTTCAACGAGAACGGCGTCAACAACATTAACTCCTACACCAAACTGTATAAAAGCGGCGAGGCGGCCGAACCGGTTCCGCATCTGTTTATCGTGATCGACGAGTTTGCGGAGCTAAAGCGCGAGGAGCCGGATTTTATGCGCGAGCTGATCAGTGTGGCGCAGGTCGGGCGAAGCCTTGGCGTACATCTGATTCTGGCAACGCAAAAACCGAGCGGGACGGTCGACGACAAGATCTGGAGCAATTCTAAATTCCGTCTGTGTCTGCGCGTGCAGGACCGTCAGGACAGCAACGATATGCTCCACAAGCCGGATGCCGCCTATATCACACAGGCAGGACGCTGTTATTTACAGGTCGGAAACGATGAGATTTTTGAGCTGTTTCAGTCCGGATACAGCGGGGCGGCTTATGTGGAAGAGGATGATTTTGCGCTCATGGACAGCGTGCAGCTGATTTCTTCACTTGGAAGGGTGGAGGAGAGCGGTTCATTTGCCAAAAACCAGCAGAGGGAGCAAAAGCTGAGAAAGTGGCTGTCTGTTCTGGAAAAGGCGTATCAGTATGCAGACTAACAAAACGGGGCCGGAACACATGCAGAGGGGCATGTGAACCTGATGTATCAATATCTGGAGGAGCAGGGCGCCCCGTATCCGCGCAGCAATTATAACCGAAGCCGCCTGTCTGATTTTGCCGCGCTGTATCAGAAGGGAGAGGCGCTTGAAGGAAACACGATCAGTCATGTGATCCGTCTTGCAAGGGAGTGCGGAATCAGGCTTCCGGAAAAAAAGGAAAAAACGCAGCTTGAGGCGGTCAGGGAATATCTCGCTTATGTGGCTGAGCAGAACGGATATGTGCATAACCTGCAGCTCTGGATGCCGGTGCTCCCGCAGCAGATGTATCTGTCGGAGGTGAAAGAGTTCTGTTCCTGTGTATATTGCGGCGGGACGTGGAAATACACGACGGCGGCGGATGATCTGGATGTGATTCTGGGAAGATTCGACGATCCGAACAATCAGCAGCAGCCGCTTTTGCGGGTGAGCCTTTCCGAGGGCGGCCATGCAGCGGTGTGCGGTACGGTTGGAAGCGGAAAGAGCAGCTTTTTGCAGAGCTTTGCGTATGCGCTCATCATGAAATATGCGCCGGAGGCGTTGAACCTGTATGTTCTGGATTTCAGCAGCAAGATGATGGCATGTTTTGAAAAAGCGCCGCATGTCGGGGCGGTCATGTATGAGGGGGACGATGAAAAGATCGCGAAGTTTTTCTATATGATGCAGGGCATCTTAGAGGAGCGCAAGCAGCTGTTCCACGGCGGCAATTACAGCCAGTATGTGAAGGCGCATGAGGCAGGCGTTCCCGCGATTGTCATCATGATAGATAATTTCTCCTCTTTTAACGAAAAGACGGAAGAGGCCTATCAGGATTTTATGATACGGCTCTCAAAGGAGGGGCTCGCGCACGGAATTTATCTGGTTTTATCGGCGGCAGGATTTAACCGCAATGAGATTCCGCCAAGAATTGCGGAAAATATGATGAATGTATTTGCCATCCAGCAGGCCGACAAGTTTGGCTACAGCGATATTTTAAGAAGCATGAAGTTTGACGTTTTGCCGGAAAACGGTGTGAAGGGAAGAGGGCTTGCGTATTATGGAAGCCAGATTTTAGAGTTCCAGACTGTGCTTGCGCTGGAAGCGGATGACAATTACAGACGTCTGGAACGGATTGAACAGATGTGTGAGGATATGCGTGCGCATTACACGGGAAAGAGGGCGCGCGAGATTCCGATGATCCCGGAGAATCCCGTCTGGCAGGATCTGGAGGAGCTGGAGGAAATGCAGCGCGCATCGGCCCGGGCGGATCTGCTGCCGATCGGCTACAATGCCGTCAATGCGTCCGTCTATGCCCTGAATTTAAGGGATATTTACTGCTTCCTGATTATGGGGTGGCATCACAGCGGAAAGAAAAACTGTATGCGCGCGGCGGTCGAGTCGGCGCTTATGAAGCGCTCGGACGTATGTATTATGGATTCTCCCGCAAGCCCGTTTGCGGCTTATCAGGCCCGGGA
>CAMTZV010000152.1 GCA_947086625.1 uncultured bacterium
CTCGGTGATTATACCTCTATATTTTGTCTGGTGCATTAAGGAAACCTCAGACATGGTAAATGTTTATAACTTCTGATGGAGAGGGAATTCTCCTTCTGTTATTTATCAGATATGACCTTGTAACTTATTAACTCTATAGCTCTTGTGGCTATATCATTATTATACTAAGAGGATATTGTATGATTAAAGTGATTGCGAGCGATTTAGACGGCACGCTCTTAAACGACGAGCACGAGTTAGACGAGCGCACGGCAGCGGCGATCCGCCGGGCGCAGGAGAACGGCATCCGCTTTATCATCGCCACCGGACGGAATTTCACGCAGACGAAGGAACAGCTGCAGGACTTCGATCTCACATGCGACTATGTCCTGGCGAGCGGTGCGGAAGTACGGGACGAGAAACAGCAGATCGTAAGCCAGGTATCGATGGATCTGACGCTCTGTGAAACGCTTTACGAGGAGATTAAAAAGTGGCCGGTGTCCGTCATTTTTTCCACGGATTCCTATGATTACCGCATCGGCACGCCGGAGGAGATCGAGGAAAGCCTGATCTTGCAGGGACAGAAATTCCACGTGAACATGTCGCGTGAGGAAATCACAGCCTCCGCTGCATTTCAGCGTATGAAGCGCAACACCCGCGCGAGTGCGGATTTTTCCCAGCTGAAAGCCTCCGGCGCGGCCGTCTACAAGATGTTCCTGTTTTCCGACGACGTGGCAATGCTAAAGCGCCTGGACGCGGTGCTGGCAAAGGAGGCGCGCATCGCGGTTGCCGCTTCCTTCGAGACGAATCTGGAGATCACAGACGTCCGCGCGCAAAAAGGCCCCGTCTTAAAGGCGTACATCGAATCTCTCGGCTATGCAATGGATGAGGTGATGGTGTTCGGGGACAGCACGAATGATTCCTCCATGCTCTCGATGGACTTCGGCGCAACGATCGCGATGGAAAACGCCATGCCGGAGGTAAAGAAGATTGCCAGATACGTGACAAAGTCCAACACACAGGCGGGCGTGGCGTATGCGATCGAGCAGCTTCTAAAACGGCAGGCTTCCGGTCAGTCTGACGACGGCCCTGCCGGTTCGCGGGCATAAGGCTCTCTCTCCGGAAACCGGGCGATACAAAAGCCCGCCAGCCCTGCCGCAGCCGCAAACGCGGCCAGTGTAACCGCCCAGTACGCTGCACTGCCCTTCGCCAGACCTGCAAAAAGCCCAAGCTCACCGCGCAGCACGGACAGCAGATTTGCCGCGATGTGGCCGCACATGGGGACACGCACATCCCCGCAGCGCTCCATCAGGATACCGAGCAAAAGCCCAAGGCCAAACGCGTACAGCGTCTGCACAACGTTCATGTGCATGACGCCAAAGAGCAGCGCGCTTGAGACGATCGCGCCCCACCGCCCGAGCCAGTCCCGCAGGCGCGAAAAGACGATGCCCCGGTACAAAAGCTCCTCCGTGACGGGCGTCAAAATGCACAGCACCGCGATCTCCCAAAACAGGCCTGACGAGTAAAACGAGCGCTCCACAAACCGATAGCCCTCGGAGCGCTGCAAAAGCTCTGTCATGGCAAACAGGTTGTTGAGCGCAAAGCTCCCAAGCCCCAGCATAAGCGCCGAAAGCAGACACCCCGACGCCGTTTGCCCCGTCGTATCTGACCGGTGCACGCCGTCAAAAGCGCCCGGAAGCACGCGCGCCGCATCAAAGGCCCGCACGGGCAGGCAGCCCTTATCCCGGCGCCCGCCCTTCAAAAACGAAAGATACAAGGCAGCCAGCCCGCCGAGCGTATCCACGCCCTGGCGCATCACCGCGTCAAACCCCGCCGTAAAGGGAAGCATCTGCTGCATGACATCCAAAATCTGACTCGTCGCAAAATACAGCAAAATCGGATAGATCACCGGCCACAGCCGCATGTTTTTCGTGTTTGCTCCCGCCGACATTCAGCAAAACCTCCCTGCCCTTTTTCCCGCCGCACTGCGCCGGCTACTCTGCCGCATCCAGATATTCCTCTACCTGTGCCATCGTGTCAAAGACCGCCACCGCACCGGACTCCAGAAGCTCCTCTCTCGTACCAAAGCCAAAGGTCACGCCGACACAGTCGATGCCCGCCGCCTTTGCACCCAACACATCATATTTTGTATCGCCGATGAGCACAACCTCATTTAAATCCGTCACGCCCATACGCCGAAACGCCTCTTTTAGAACGAGCACCTTTTCCCGGCGCTCGGGCGTTTTCGTCGCCCCGACGATGTAATCAAAATAGTGCGCCACACCGAGATTTTCCAGAATCCCCTGACAGTTCTCCTCCGGCTTTGAGGAGGCGAGCGCAATTATATACCCTTTCTCGCGCAGATGCTGCAAAATTTCCTGCGCTCCCGGATAGAGCGCGCACTCGTTCATCCCGATCGAATCATAATACTCGCGGTATTTTGAGATCGTCGGCTCGATGTGCTCCTTTGGAATGTGGTATTTCGCGTCAAACATGAGCGCCAGCGGAGGCCCGATAAAGCAGCGCAGCGATTCCAGATCCTGCTCCTCGATACCCATATACTCCCGCAGCGCAAACTGCACGCCCTTCGTAATTCCCTCCTGTGAATTGACCAGCGTTCCATCCAGATCAAACAATACCTTTTTCATCAGCGTTTTACTCCTTTTGTATCCCGGTTGCAGATGTGCAGGCGGTTTAACGCCACCTGAGCATCCTTTCCTCCATACCGCATTTCATTATCCCCACCGTCCAGATAGTGGATCGCGGCAAGCGTATCGCCCGGGGCGAGCCGCATCCCGCGCACGCCGAGCGCCGTCTTTTTCTTCTCCGGCACCGTGTCGATGGAAATCCGTAAAAACACGCTCTTTTCCGACTCCATCACGAGTGTCGCGCCCGGCCCCGCCGCGCCGACAAAAATCAGCTCGTCCCCGTCAGCCAGCTTTGTCGCGGCGGTCGTACGCTTCCCGACCTCAAACTCCGCGCCGTCCACCAGCTTTAACATGGAGGTTTTTGTTCCAAAAATCAATTTCTTATTTAATACATCATTCATCGCCGACAAGTAGACGAGCTGCTCCGCACTGCTGTCGTAGTTGCTCAGATTGTCGATCGGCGTACCCTTGTCCCGGAACCTGCCAAACGGCAGGTCGAGCACCTTCAGCAGATGCATATTCCCCCTGTTGGTAAACAGGCAGATCCTGTCCGTATTTTTGCACGTCAGAACATAGCGGTTCTCGGCGTCCGCCGCTTCTTTGTTTCGCTCGTATGTCGCCACATCCACGGCCTTTGCATAGCCGAAGCGGTCCATGAGCACGACAACATCCGTCTCCTCAATCTTCGGCTCGGCGACGATGGCCTCCGCCACGTTGTCGATCGTCGTGCGCCGCTGCCGCCCGTAAGCCTTTCGGTAGCCGTCCAGCTCCTTTATGATGACCTTTGCCATCACCGCGCGGCTTCCGAGAATCTTTTCATACTCCGCGATGTTTTTCATCGTCTGCTCATGCTCCTTAAGGAGCGCTTCAAGCTCCAGGCCGATAAGCTTGTACAGGCGCATCTCCAGAATTGCAGTCGCCTGCCGCTCCGTGAAGCGCAAAAGCTTCGCATCCTGTTCCGATTCTATATGTTTAAATTTTATATTTGACGTGTCACCGGATATCAGACAGGCCTTCGCATCCTTCACATTTTTGCTGCCCCGCAGAATCTCGATGATCAGATCGATCACGTCGCATGCCCGGATCAGCCCCTCCTGTACCTCCTGCTTTTCCAGCTCCTTTGCAAGCAGCGTCTTATATTTTCGCGTGGCAAGCTCATACTGGAAATCCACATGGTGGCGGATGAGCGGCACAAGCCCCATCGTCTCCGGCTTTCCGTCCGCGACCGCCAGCATGTTTACGCCAAACGTGTCCTCGAGCTTTGTCTTTTTATAGAGAAGGTTGCAGAGATTTTCCGCGTCCGCGCCCTTTCGAAGCTCAATCACAATGCGGATGCCTTCTTTCGAGGACTGGTTCGAGATATCGACGATATCATTCGTCTGCTTTTTCTCCACCAGACCGTACACATCGTTCAAAAACTTGCCGATGCCCGCACCGATCATCGTATACGGAATTTCGGTGACGACGATGCACTCCTTTCCTCCCTTCAGCTTTTCAATGGCAACCCTGCCGCGGACCTTGATCTTCCCGACACCCGTCGAATAGATGGAGAGCAGCTCGTCCTGATTTGTGACAATGCCCCCGGTGGGAAAATCCGGCCCCTTGATGTACTCCATCATCTGCTCCGTATTGATATCCGGATTTTTCATGTACGCCTTGACACCCTCGATGACCTCGACAAAATTGTGAGGCGGAATCGATGTGGCCATGCCGACCGCAATACCCTCCGCGCCGTTGATCAGAAGATTCGGCACCTTCACCGGAAGCACCTCGGGCTCCTTCTCCGTCTCGTCAAAATTCGGTACAAAGTCTACCACATCCTTGTCCAGATCCGCCAGATACGCCTCCTGCGTAATCTTTTGCAGACGCGCCTCGGTGTAACGCATCGCCGCCGCGCCGTCCCCCTCGATGGAGCCAAAATTGCCGTGCCCGTCCACGAGCGGCAGCCCCTTCTTAAAATCCTGCGACATGACCACCAGTGCGTCGTAGATGGAGCTGTCGCCGTGCGGATGATATTTACCCATCGTATCACCTACGATGCGGGCACTCTTGCGGTAGGGCCGGTCATAGCGGATCCCCAGCTCGTACATGTCGTAGAGCGTCCTGCGCTGCACCGGCTTTAAGCCGTCCCGCACATCCGGCAGGGCGCGGGCGATGATAACGCTCATTGCATAATCAATATACGATTTCTGCATGACCTCCGAATACTCGGTCCGTATCAGTCTCTCCTGTTCATCCATTGATTCAATCTCTCCTTACATCAGATGCTCCGGCAGCGGCCCGTCCTTCGTGTACTGTCTCACTGAACCAGCCGTCCGCGAACCCTTCCCGTCAGATATCCAGCTGTGCATCCCTTGCGTGCTCGTAGATAAACGCCTTTCTCGGCGGCACATCCGTTCCCATGAGCATTGCGGTCACGTCGCTCGCCATCCGCCCGTCCTCGATTTCCACCTTTTTTAACAGGCGGGTTTCGGGATTTAACGTCGTCTCCCAGAGCTGCTCCGCGTCCATCTCGCCAAGTCCCTTGTAACGCTGCAGGGTAAAGCTTCCGGTGTGCTTTTTCCGGTACTTTTCCAGCGCCGCATCGTCGTAGAGATACTCCTCCGCACCTTTTTTCGGCATCGCCTTGTACAACGGCGGCATCGCGATATACACATGGCCCTCAAAGATCAGCTCCGGCATAAAGCGGTAAAAGAG
>CAMTZV010000153.1 GCA_947086625.1 uncultured bacterium
TAAATGCAGTTCCTGCGCCATACACTAAAGATAACAGCTCATCCCGCAGGTGACGCATTTGGAATGGAAAAAACACCCGCTTTTTACCGGAACGCTCATACTGACCGTTACCGGGCTTGCAAGCAGATTTATCGGTTTCTTTAACAGGATCTTCCTCACTCACACGATCGGCGCAACAGGGCTTGGCATCTACCAGCTCATTTTTCCGATCTTAACGCTGTGCCTGTCGCTTTGCACCGGCGGCATTCAGACCGCCGTCTCAAAGCTGACCGCCGAGCGTGACGACGAAGCGCCTCTCTACTGCGGCGTCTCCATCTCGCTTGCACTCTCCGCCGGATGCGCGGCCTTTTTGTATATCTGCGCGCCGTTTCTCGCTAAGCGCGTCGTGAGCGAGCCCGCATGCGCGCCGCTCATACGCATCGTGAGCCTCTCCCTGCCCTTTGCCTGCCTGCATTCCTGCTTTAACGGCTATTATTATGGAAAAAACAAGACGGCGATCCCCGCGTTTTCCCAGCTCCTCGAACAGAGCGTGCGGGTATTCTCCGTCTATCTCTTTTATCTGATCGCGCAGGAAAAGGGCGCTCCGGTGACGCCCGCCCTCGCGATGTGGGGCGTCGTCTGCGGCGAGGCGGCCTCAAGCCTCTTCTGTCTCACGACCTTCCGCTTCCGGCGCACACACCTCTCCCTCTGTGCATCCGCCGCCATGGCCGGAAGGGTCACACGCTTTGCCGCACCCCTGACCGGAAGCCGCGTCGTCTTAAACCTGTTCGCCAGCGCCGAGGCGATTCTCATCCCCTCGGCACTCGTCGCACACGGCTGCGGACGCGATGACGCCCTCTCAATCTTCGGGACGCTCACCGGGATGGCGATGCCGGTCATCATGCTCCCGACCGTCCTCACCGGCTCGCTCTCCGTGCTCCTTTTACCCGTCATCTCCGAGGCCGCCGCCAAAAACGACAGCTGCCGCGTGCGCCAGACGATCCGGCGCACGGTCGAGCTGTGTGTCATCTCGGGACTTTTGTGCACGCTTGCATTCCTCCTGTTCGGGCAGCTCGCCGGAAATCTGCTCTTTCACAGCGCGCTCGCGGGCTCCTTTATCCGAAGCCTCGGCTGGATGTGCCCGTTCCTGTTTCTGACCGGAACACTCTCAAGTATCCTACACGGGCTTGATCTGCCGTTTTTTACCTTTGTGCTGAACCTCCTCTGCTGCGGACTGCGCCTCTTTACAATCTATGCGCTCGTGCCGCGCTTCGGCCTGCACATCTATCTTTGGAGTATGCTCGCAAGCCACATCCTTCAGGCGCTCTCCTACCTGTGGGTCTTAACCCGGATCGGACGGCGCACAGGGCGGGCCGTCACACGAGCGGCCGCATAATGCAAAAAAGGCAGATTCCCCTGTTCGCTCTGCATGCAAAAAGCCGGGAAGGTTCCTGAATCAACCACCCGGCTTTTCTATCATCTTAAATCAGTTTTAAATCAGTATTACAGACTGTCCCACGAAGCTCTCCTACAGGAAAAACAGGCACGCCAGCACGCCGATGATCCCAAGAAAATTGAGCACCGAAAAGAAAAGTGACACCTTCATAAGCTTTGACTGCGACCCCATGCGCTCCTGCAGATTGTCCACCTGCTCCTGAATATGCTGCCGGGTCTTCTCGTCCGCGTCGGATATGAGCTTATTCTGCTCATTCATCGACGCCTGAATGTTGCGGTAGCACTTTACATCCTCGGCATGGATCTTGTCCGCAAGATCCGTCTTGAGCGTCGTGATCTGGCTGTTCATCTCCGTGGACAGCTCGTTGATCTGCTCAAGCTGCCCGAGCTGCTCAAGCTGTTCTTTCAACCCCTCCAGACTGCGCGTGTTCTGGTCGATCATATTCTGAGCCACATTTTCCACGACCTGCCTCGTATTTTCTGTAGACAGGTTGATCTCGCGGGTCAGATTTTGTGTAAGCCCGGATACCTCCTGGCTCACCGTATCAGAAAGGCCGCTCATCTCCCGACGGACGTCTTTGGACATGGCATCGATCCGCTCCGACACATTCCCCATAATTTTATCCGCCTCATCCTGACGCACGGTGATGAGATCGTCGAGCTTCGAGGCCTGCTCCTCCTTTTCGCTCAAGGTGCTCTGAAGCTGCTTCGCCTCCTTCTTCCGCGTCTCCATCAGCTGCTGAAGCTGCTTTGCCTTCTCCCGGAACTCATCGATTTGTCTGAGCAGAAAATCCTCTTTCTCCAGATCGATCATATCCGATACGTCCAAACCGATCTTCTCCGTGATCTGGTCAATCTCGTCCGTCTCCGCGATGGAATCCGCAAGCGATACTGCCCCGCGCGCCTCATCGGCCATCCGGGCACTTTCCGGTTCATGCTCTGGCTCAATCGTCTGCGGCTGCTCCGTTCTGTACGCTGCCTCCGTCATCTGCGGCTGTCCCGTTCTGTACGCTGCCTCCGCCGGCTGTGGCTGCTCCGTTCTGTACGCTGCCTCCGTCGTCTGCGGCTGTCCCGTTCTGTACGCTGCCTCCGTCATCTGCGGCTGCTGCAGCTCTTCCGCCGCCCCGGCCTGCAAAGCGTCCGGCTGCTCTGACAGCTGCTGAGAAAACGCGAACTCCCCTGCCGCCTGCTCCTGCGGCGCTGCCTCCGCCGTCACATGTGACGCCGGGCGCGGCTGCGGCGGCTTTTCCTCCGCGAATGCCGGCCGCTCCGGTTTCTCCCTTTTATCTATCCTGCGCTGTGGCCTGCGAAACCACTCCTCTATCTGAAGCATAATCTTCCTCCCGGTAAACCTCATTCACACCTCATTCATTTCCGCGTGCATCCCCCTGTCACAGCCCAAATTCCCCAAAAGAGCAAAAGCGAAAACCGCGACACGATATATGCTACATTCTACCATCAAATGCCGGATTTGTAAATGATGCATTTTCCGGAGCATCCATGATCTGTAAATATTTCATTCATCCGTGTCCGCCTCTGCAAGCGTATGAACTGCATACTCCCCGCGCTCTAACTGCGCTTTTGACTCCATCAGCCAGTCATAGTTTGCTTTGTTCCCCATGACATACACATTCTCCATGAGATTGTTATAGGCTTCCTCAGATATCATCACGATGTTCTTATTGTCTTTCCTCGTGACGATCATCGTCTCGTAATCATCCGTCACCTTATCCATATACATCTTTATATTATCACGGAGATTCGTATCATTTACTGCCAGCATAGCCGCATCCCCCTTTGCCTCATTTTTTCTATCATAACGTACGGTTTTCTGTTCGTCAACACGTTTATAATCCGTGCGCAGGCCGGTCACTCCCGCCCCTTCACGCCAAGCACCGCAAACCGCACAAGCGGCACGCGCCGGATGAGCTCATACGCCGCAAAGCTCCCGAAAAGCGCTGCGGCAAGCGCAAGCACATAGTTTCCGGCCGCCGGAAGGTCGAGGTATTGCGTCAGCCCGAAGCCGGCAAGCATTAAAACCGGATAGTGCAGGATGTAGACGCCAAAGCCCGCCCGCGCCAGATAGCGGGTAGCTGCCGTCTCCCGATTGAAATACGTCCTGCCGCAGCCGATGACCGCGAGCACGGCAGACCACAGGTACAGATTCGTCAGAGGATTTTGCAGACAATCGGCGGATGTGTAATCGCTTCCGCAGTAAGCCCTGGCGTAAAAAACGCCGGTTAAGACGGCAAGGCCAAGCATGGGGACGCACATGCGCCCGATCTGCTCCTGCACCCGCTCATGTGAAAAGACGTAGTATCCGATCAGAAACGACACGCCGTAAATGCCAAAGCGGTACATCGTCAGAACCGGAAGGTTGAACACCTGCGCCGCAGCGTATACCGGAAGCGCCAAAAGCACAAGCCCCGGAGCCCTCATCCCTCCGCACAGCGCCCACACGCGATCCGACGCATCGATGCGCCGCAGCAGCACAAGCACACACGAAAAGACGAACAGAATCTGAATAAACCAGAGCGGGCCCGTACCGCTGACGGCGGCGATCGGATAGACAAGCGCCGCGGGTATGTACGCAAGCCCGCCTCCAATCCTGATATTCAGATAGCCCGTGATCCAGTGGAGCACGAACAGCCCAAGGGTCGAGGGCACAAGGCATCTGCGCGCACGCTCCTTTAAAAACTGCCGGTCTGTCCGCTTTTGCAGCGCATAGCGCGCGCTCATCCCCGCAACCGCAAATAAAAGCACCATAAACCACGGATAGACAAGGGCGGCAAGCGCATCGCACAGCGGGATATTTTCCGCATCCGGGATACCGCCCAAAATACCGACGCCGTTGAACACGTAACAGACATGATAGGCGAGCACAAGCAGCACCGTCGCCCAGCGGATGTTGTCAAGATACGCCTTCCTCACTCTGCCCCGCCTCCCTCGTCTTCCTCCGTCTCGAACACGGCCGCCGCAAAGCGGTCAAACGCGCGCTTGGGCGGGATTGCCAGCCCCTTCTTCACGTCCCCCAGCATCACAAGCGTGTCGCCCGGCTGAATATCGAAAAGCGCCCGCGCCTTTTTCGGAATCACGATCTGGCCCTTTTCTCCCACCGTCACCGTCCACGCGTATTTCCCCTCCGGCTTTTTCATGACAGTCCCTCCGTTCAAAAAGTATGATTTGTATAACTTATTATACATTCCGAACCGTTCGCCGTCAAGCAGAATTACAAAAACAGCCTTTCAAATTTTTTCATACAGCACTCCAGCGGGCCTCCCGCGATGTGAAGCAGCAGCCACCCGAGCAGCAGCGCGCCGGCCGCGACAAGCAAATCCCCGGCCGCAAACGCGCCGAGATCAAACGCGGACAGCTCCACCCCAAGCTGCGCGCTTACCCACGCGATCAAAAACTGCAGCGCATACAGCGACAGCGCACAGCGCCCAGCCATGCTAAAAGGCTTCAGCACCGCTTTGCACCTCTTTTCTGCGAGCCCGAGCACTCCTATGAGAATGAGCGCACCCCCGCTTCCGATGGCAAGCTCAAAAAGGGAGCCGCCCTGCGGCGCGTCCACGAGCAGCATATTCCACAAAATCGGGGACGTGTTGTGCGGCCACGGCGCATAGGGCGCTTCCTCATACTGCGCGTAGTACGGCAGCACAGACATCCACTGCTCAAGCTTTAGCGCCAGCCCCGGCAGCACGGCGACGGAAAAAATTTTAAACGGTGTCAAAAGCAGCGCCCCCGCGCCGATCATCTTAATGAGAAATCCCGTTTCCGAAAATTTGCAGCGCCCGACCGCCATTCCCATGACAAACACCGGCATCCACGCCAGCG
>CAMTZV010000154.1 GCA_947086625.1 uncultured bacterium
CTCGATCATTGCAATCCCTCCTGAGGTGGTCAAACAACATATAATCATCAACTAGTATACTCTTATTTAAAGTAGGTGTCAAACACAGACTTTGCGATCGGCACGGCCACGGCGCTTCCGCTGCCCCCGCCCTCCACGATGACCGAGACCGCAAGCGGATGACTGCCCTTTGCATTCGCGTAGCCGACAAACCATGCATGGCTTTTTCCCTTCTCATTGCCATACTCCGCGGAGCCGGTTTTCCCGGCAGCCGTGTAGCGATCGTCCTTCAGCGCCGAGGCAGTCCCCTCCGTCACGACCGATTTCATATACCGGCGCAGGATTTTTGCCTCCTTCTCTGTCATGAACCGCCCACAGACGGAAGGCTCGTAGCGCTCCACCTTCCCGCCGTCCGAATTTTCCACGCGCTCTGCCAGATACGGACGCATGAGCACGCCGTCATTCTGGACCGCGCAGACGATGAGCGCCATGTGCAGAGGGCTTGCAAGCGTCTTTCCCTGCCCGATGGCGGTCGCCATGACCTCGCTCTCCCCCGCGTCCTTTTTCAGCGAAAAACGGCTCTTACTGGTGGCAAGGTCAAACGGAAGCCTCCGGTTAAACAGCAGCTCCTCGCACGTTTCCGAAAAATCCTTCCCATTCAGCGACAGCCCGATGTTTGCAAACGAGCTGTTGCACGACTTCGCAAGCGATGTTTCCAGATCGACCTCGCCGTGGACGGCGTTTCCAAAACAGTGCAGCGTATAGCCCTCGCGCGTGATGCTGCCCGTGCACGTATAGTGATAGCTCTTATAATTTTTCGGGCGCTCCCGCATGTATTCCAGCGCCGTCACGAGCTTGAAGGTGGAGCCGGGCGGATATAGCCCCTGCGTCGCCCGGTTTAAGAGCACCGCGTCGCTCTCGTCGCTTGCGAGAATCGCGTCCCAGTCCGTCACGATCGTATTCGGGTCAAAATCCGGCTTTGACACCATCGCACGGATCTTTCCGGTATCCGGCTCGATCACGACGACCGCGCCCTTTCGATCGCCCAGCGCATCGAAGGCCGCCCTTTGCAGCGCATCGTCCAGCGTCGTCACAAGCGTGTCGCCCTGATTTTTTTTGCCCTCAATTTCGTTGACGACGCGCTCCAGCACAAACGTGTGCGAGCGGAGAAGCTCAAAATCGTACGCCGCTTCCAGCCCCGCTTTCCCGTTGTCCGCAAAGCCCACGGCGTGCGCGTACAGCCTGCCCTGCGGATAGACGCGGCGTTCTGAACCGTCCTGTGCGATCTTCGTCGATGCCAGGAGCGTACCGTCCTCCGTTTTGATATCGCCGCGCACGATGCGCTCCGCAAACCCGTCCAGCCGCGGATTGTAGGGGTTATTGATGAATGCTTCGCTGCGCGCCGCCTGAAAATAAGCGAGATAGGCGATCATCCCGAGAAAGATCGCGAGAAAGCCGTAAGCGATCACCGCGAATTCCCGGTTTTTATCTCTCCCTGCGCTCTTTTCCTTCCCTGCGCGCACGCTTTTTTCCTCCTCCTGGCTCTTCCTTTTTCCCATCAAACGCTTCGTCCTCCCTGATGATGTAAAGTCCCTGTATCACTGCAAATATGATAAACGTCGAAAGCAGCGAGCTCCCTCCGTAGCTCACAAGCGGCAGCGTCACCCCGGTGGACGGGATGAACTTGATAACCCCGCCGATCGTGAGGAACACCTGAAAGCCGTACACCGTCCCAAGCCCGAGCGCGGTCAGCTTGTAAAAGCGGTTACGGATCTGCATCGCGATGTTTAAAAACATCAGATACGTGCCCGCGCACACGAGAATGAGGCAGACCGCGAACACGCAGCCCATCTCCTCACAGATTGCCGCAAACACAAAATCCTCGTCCACGACCGGTATTTTGTTCGGCATCCCCTGAAACAGGCCCAGCCCGAACCACCCTCCGGTCCCGATCGCAAAGAGCGAGTGGCATACCTGATAGCCCTGATCGTCGATGACCGAAAGCGGGTCGCGCCATGCGACGACGCGCGTCTGCACATGCGAAAACAAACGGTAGGCCACGACCGAAGCTGCCGCCCCGGCGGCCGTCCCGAGCAAAAGCCAGCGCAGATCCTTCGTCGCCACGTAGAGCATCACAAGATATGTGACAAAAAAGATGAGCGCGCTCCCCAGATCCTTTGATGCGACGAGCACGAGCACGTGCACCGCCGCCAGCACCGTCGTGATCACGATCTGTCTAAGCTCCGTCGAATGGTAAAACATCGCCGCCACAAAAAAGACGAACAGAATCTTGATAAACTCCGACGGCTGCAGGCTGACCGGCCCGAATGAAAACGAGAGCTTCGCGCCGTAATCCGTCCGGCCCGCCACCGCCACCAGCACGAGCAGCCCGATGCCGAGCGCCGCATACAGATACGGCAGCTCGTGCAGAAAATGAATGCGCCGGATCAGAAACGGCACCGCCAGCGTCACAAGCGTCGCCACGACCGCAAGCGCAAACTGACGAAACGCCTTCGCCTCGTTTAACCGCTCCAGCATCACAAAGCTGACAACGAGAAACAGGCACAGGTTGTTCGTCACGAGCCGCGACGCTTTTTTGTACAAAACTCTGTAAATGAGCTGGATCGCGCAGATAAGCGCTGCCTGTGCCGCGAAAAAAAGCAGCGTTTTCTCCTCCCCGGTCGCCGCGTAGATGACCAGATACGCGTCCAGATGGATCAGAAATAAAAACATCTGCTGTCTGCGGAAGACACGCTTTTGCAGCTTTTCGTCATCCGCCCTTTGCAGCACGTAAAAGCAGTCGTACGTATAGCCCGCGAACAGGAGCATCATGAGGTATTTTGACACTTCGGTAATAATCGTAACCATAACACGTTTTTCCTTACATTTATTGCACGCCGCGCCTGAAATGTCCCCGCGTAAAGAGCGCGAGAGCCGTATCCTCCCCGCGCATGGCGCGCTCATACGCGTCGAACACCGCGCCGAGGGCCGCGTCGTCCTCCACCGTGAAATCCATGCGCAGCCGCCCCGGCGAAAGCCTTTCAACCGCGGCGCGCACGGCCCCGTCAAAGAGCACCGTCGGCACGGCGTTGTAGATCACGTTATAGCAGACGCCGCAATAAGCCTTCACCGGAAGACGCTTCCCCTGCCGGTCGGACAGATACAGCCGCCTCCCCTGTCCGTCGCAGCCGGAGATGGTCTTGTTCACACACTGGGCGCTCACCATAAAGGGCGCGTGTCCGTAGACGGTGAGGATACCATGTGCCGTATCAAGGCCCCGCAGCTCCCCCGCGTTCAGCTCCAGCGGCAGCGTCTGATCCGCATATCCCAGATCCCGAAAAAATGCTTCCGCGCGCGCCGAGAACGTGTAGAGCGAGGCGTTCAGCATGACGTGCTCTGCGCCCATCCGCCGCAGAAAGCCGAGCGCGTCATAGCTCCCCGCAAGAAATCCTTCAAAGAATTCTTCCTTTTGCAGCTTTTCCACGCACGCCCACTGGCGCTCATATGCCCGGATGGTCTGCGCCCGCAAAACCGCCGGAAGCGCAAGCGCGAGCCGCTTGCCTTTCGCGCGGCACATGTGCGCGGCCTCCTCCAATGCCCCGGAAAGCTCCCGCTCGAAAAAGCTGTGGAGCGAGAGCGCGACAGTCCCAACCGCATCCCGCCCCGCGCACACGCGAAGCTGTCCCGGCGTATCGCAGACTGCGAGCACATCTTCCCACACGGACGCTTCTTTCCTTTTTAACGAGGCCGCAGGCGCATCGTATTCATGGGGCGATCTGTCCGCTTTTCGCCTGTAGCCGGCGAGCAGCGCTTCGCGCAGCGCGTCAGACGCCTCTCGCCGCAGCGCCTTTAAAAACTGCTTCGGCACAAAGCAGTTGTCCGCCACGTCGAGTGTCAGCGCGTCCACGACAAAGCCCGTCTCCCCGGTCTGCCGCAGCACCTGATCCAGCTCCTCTGCGCGAACCGGCGCATGCTTCGCTTCCTGCACGATGCCGCCTGTCACACAGACACGCTTCCCGCTCTCCTCATCGGTCAGCTCCAGCGCGAGCGCTTCCCCCGCCATGCAGCGCAAATGCCCCGTGACATGCCGTTTTCGCTGTGGGAACGCCGCCGCAGCGCTCCTTTCTGCCGTGTGCTTTGGGGAGCTTAAGCTGATCATCGCCCTGCCCGTCTCGCCCCGCAGATATCCGTCCGTAAAGCCGTCCCGGTTTCCGAGCGCAAGCAGCCGCTTCCAGTCTGATTCTGCAACTGCATAATTCCCGCCGTGCTCCGCCAGATCCACATATTTCCGGTAAATCTCCGTCACCCCCGCCGCGTATGCGGTCTGCTTCATGCGCCCCTCGATTTTGAGCGACGAGGCCCCCGCCGCGAGCAGCTCAGGCAGCAGGTCGAGCGCGCACAGATCCCGTGGGCTTAAAGGGTAGCGCTCGCCGGATTGACACGCGGGTTTTTTCACGCCTCCTCCCCGCGCCGCCCCTTCTGCGCCGCCTTTGCATGGATGTGCCCCGACATCCCCCGCATCACCTGTGACCGCGTAGGGCAGGCGGCAGGGCTGCGCACAGCGCCCGCGGTTGCCGCTGCGGCCGCCGAGCATACTGCTGAATAAGCACTGGCCCGAGTAGCAGTAGCAGAGCGCCCCGTGCACAAAGCACTCCAGCTCGATGTCCACCTTTTCGTGAAGATCCCGGATCTCTTCCAGCGAAAGCTCCCTTGCGAGCACGATGCGCGCGGCTCCCGCGTCCTTCCAGACCTGTGCGCCGTCCGACCCTGTGACCGTCGCCTGCGTGCTCACGTGCAGCGCCAGCCCCGGAAAATATTCTTTTACGAACGAGAACACGCCCGCGTCCTGCACGATAACCGCGTCAAGCCCACGCTCATAGTACGGCAGCAGATATCCGTAGAGCTGTTCCTCCAGCTCCCGGGTTTTCAGCACCGTATTTACCGTCAGATGCAGCTTTTTCCCGCACAGATGCGTGTAATCAATCGCATCTAAGAGCTCGTCCTCCGTAAAATTTTTTGCGTAAGCGCGCGCCCCAAACTGTGCGCCTCCCACGTACACCGCATCCGCCCCTGCCGCCAGAACGGCCCGCAGCGTTTCGGGCGAGCCCGCCGGGGCGAGCAATTCTACTCTTGCCATGATTCTCCTCTTAGTTCTTCATTCTGTCTCCGGAAATGATTTTGAGCCGGGCTCAAAAACGATTACAAAAAGGGGACGTTTTTCGTCCGTCCCCTTTCGTAGCATCTATTTCAGAAGTACCTCTTCCAAATCTGCCGTGAGCCGT
>CAMTZV010000155.1 GCA_947086625.1 uncultured bacterium
GCCCGAATCGTCCACCACGAGTATCTTTTTCTTATTATCCCCGCCGAATTTCTCCACATACGTATCGATCGCCGAAACCAGATCGTTTACGTTGATCGGCCGGATAAATTTCTGCCGGATCGTCTGCGCGCCGATGACCGCCTCGATGTCGCCAAGCTCCTCGCTGCTGCCCGTCGCAAACACCGGAATGTCCAGCTCCGCCGCCTGATCCTTCAGGTAGATGAGCGCCTGCGTCTTCTCCGCCAGCGTCTCGTCGGCGTAGATCAAAAGCGCACTCAATTTGTCCTGCATTTTACTGATCTCGTCGATGTCCGCTTTGACGCTCATGACCGCATAGCCGGCCTCCTCAAGCTTTTCCTTCAGGCTCAGCATAAGATAGCCCTGCGTCTCCGTGACAATCAAAATCCTTTTCTGCGTCCTCGTCTCCATTCCCGTTCCCTCCTTTTCGTTCCCTTAAGTCGTTCCCTTAAGTCGTTCCCTTAAGCTTCTTTCACCTCAACCGCCCTGTTCCTTCATCGTATGCAGCCGTCCGCACAGCTCGTCGGTCAGCTCCAATACCTCCATGAGCGCGACGTCCGCCACATAGCTTCTGAGCTTCTCAAATCCATCCATGCACACCTCCGGTATCCGGCAGCCCTCCAGCTCCTTCATCGCCGCGTCCACCGTATCCAGATCAAAGGTATCCGCCGCGTCGTGAAGCCGGTGTAAAAGCTCCTCCAGCTCCTCCTGCGGACAGCTCCTTAACGCATCATTCTGGCGTCTTGCGAACGGCTCGAGCACGGGCTTGTAAGCGCGGTATGCCGCCAGAAGCCCCGGTGTCTCCCGCTCGATCGTCTCCGTATCGCCCGCGTTTCCACAGTCCTCCATGCGGTGGAACCACTCGGAAAGCTCCCGGTCACCGATCATGCGTGCCGTGTTTTTCAGTGCATGAACTTCAATCGTATAATCGCGAATTAACTTTTCTGCAACACATTCCTCAATCTTTTTTGATTTTGAATCGATGAGCTTGTAAAAATCGCCGAGCAGCTCCGTCCAGAGCTTTTCCGTGCCGCAGCAGCGGATGCCCTCCGCCTTATCGATGTTCCCGAGCGCGGGGGCCGCGATGCTGCCTGCCGCCCGCCCATCCGCAGCCGCGTTTTCCGACGCACCGCCCGGCGTCTCCTCCCCGGCCGCACCTGCCGGGGCATTGCCCGGCGCTTTCTCCGCCGGCGCGCTCCCGTGGCAGACGAGCGCGCGGGGCAGCCAGCGCTTGATCTTGCTGCAAATATCCCGCATCTCGATCGGCTTCGCCACAAAATCATCCATGCCCGCCGCCTGGAACTTCTCACGCGCATCCATGAGCGCGTTGGCCGTCAGCGCGATGATCGGCACATTTTTGAAGTGATCACCGCCCAGCGCGCGGATGCGCCCGGTCGTCTCGATACCGTCCATCACGGGCATCATGTGATCCATAAAGATGATATGGTACTGCTTCTGCTGCACCATCTGCAGCGCCCGTTTTCCGCTGTCCGCCGTGTCAATATGCATATGAAGCGGCTCCAAAAGCCCCGTTGCCACCTTTAAATTCATCTCGTTGTCGTCCACAATCAGGACAAGGGCATCCGGCGCGGTAAAGTTTGCGTACTCCTCGCTCTCCGTTATCTCCGTCATTGATTCATGATTTAAGATCTGGCAAAAATTCAGGGTGTACAGCGGTTTGTTTACCTTTTTTGCGTCAGGAAGTGCATTCTCCTCCAGCAGCGGGTTTAAGAGCACACAGATCTCCCCGAGCGCTTCCCGCCTGCCTGCGATGGCATGGGAGAGCGATTTTTCCGTCTGTGCATCCAGAAACAGGAAATCGACCGCGCGCTGCGGCAGGCCGTCCGCACCGTTTTCCTCCAAAACGACGCCAAACTGGCCGCAGAGCCGTGCGAGCTGTTCCCGCAGAAGCCCCTCCGCAAAGCTTCCGCCCACATGCACCGCCTTGCGCTCACGCAGCGCCGCCGCAGGTGTTTTGTCCTCGCACTTCTGATGAATGTTAAAGTAGAACTCGCTGCCCTCGCCGTAGGTGCTGCGCACGCCGATGCTGCCGCCCATCAGCTCCACGAGCTGCTTTGAGATCGAAAGCCCCAGCCCCGTGCCCTCTTTATTATGGTTTTTCTTGCTGTCTACCTGCGAAAACGATGCGAAGAGCTTTCCGATATCCTCCTCACGGATGCCCTGCCCGCTGTCCTTCACCGAGACGAGCAGCTCCACGTCATCGCCCGCCACCTTCCCGAGGGCGATCGTCAGGCGGACAAAGCCGCTGTCGGTGAACTTGATGGCGTTGTTTGCAATATTGATGATGATCTGGCGGATGCGCAGCGCATCGCCGTAGAGCATGTGCGGGAGCCGCTCGTCGATGTCAAAGATCAGCTCCACATGCTTTTCCCCGACGCGGGTAAGAAAAATCATGCCCAGGTCGCTTAACATCGACATCGGCTCGTAGGTCGCCTCCACCAGCTCGAGCTTCCCCGACTCGATCTTTGAAAAATCCAGAATATCGTTGATAATGCCAAGCAGCGCATTTCCCGAATTTTTGATGTTGTTCAGATAGCCGACGTCCTGCGCCGGCAGGTTTTCGCGCAGCAGAATCTCCGTCATGCCCACGATGGCGTTCATCGGCGTGCGGATCTCATGGGACATGTTGGAGACAAACGCCGACTTCGCCTGATTCGCCTCCTCCGCCTGCTGCTTGAGCGCCTTCATCAGCTCGGCCTGCTCCTTTGCGCTCTTAATATAATAATAGCTCTCTGTAATATCGTTTAAGACATAGAGCTTTCCGAAATACGTGCTGTCCTCCGTGAGCATCCGGCACATCACCTCGTATACCCGTTGATCGCGCTCGAGGTTGCTGCCGTCCACAATGCAGTTGTCCAGCTCCTGCCAGATGGCGGGATGATTCGACGGCAGACCAAAGTCAAACAGCAGCTCCGCCTTTTTGTTGTAATAGATAATCTGGTTATCACTGTCCAAAACGATCAGCGCGTCCGTCTGTTCATCCACCGCCATATCCTTCGCCATCGAGACCACGTTCAGAAGACGGTCCTTAAACAGTGCCGAAGCCAGAATCAGCGTGCTGATCAAAAACGCCGGAAGCGTCGTATCGTATCCCCTCGTCTTTCCCGAGACAAAGAGCATCAGTCCCGCAAACATAACAATCATGATGACGGAAAGCTTGATGACCTGCCTGCGCTGCAGCTCGCTCTTGATGACGAGATACCGCCGGACGCACGCCGCCTGCATGACGACAAGATAAACGACCGCGGCGGCATTGTAGACGAGATACATAGGGCCGTGCCCGAGCACAAGATGCGGAAACAGCCCGCTGTTCACAAACCGAATGTCGGAATAATAAAGCCTTTGCTGCTGGCAGGTGAGCACGAGCAGCGTATTCAGCAGATGGAAGCAGGTCAATACCAGGACCACAAATCGCGGCAGCCGGATTTTACAGAATTCCATGATAAACAAAAACATCATAAGTATGACGAACGGCTTTCCGAAATATGTAAACTGAACCGCCCGCAGCGCCTCCTGCTTTGTATGCGCCGTCAGCTCAAACAGATAGCCCACAAAGTTGGCGAGCAGCGCCACAAGCATAATCAGCATAATCTGCTGCTGCTTTGACACCCGCTGCTCGAGCACATGGACGATCGTCACGAACAGCACCAAAAGCCCGATATACTGAATCACGATTAAAAATGTATGCATCCCGTCCTCCTGTCCTAAGCGTCGGCCGCCACGCGCGCCTCAAATTCCTTTACCGGCATCGGCTTCGCATAGTAAAAGCCCTGGATCATGTCGCAGCCGAGACTCACAAGGAAATCCACCTGCTCGCGCCGCTCGACGCCCTCCGCCACCACGCGCATATCCAGCTCCCGTGCAAGGCGGATGGCCTCCTTCACGATAACGGCTCCGCGTCCGTTCTCGTCCCCGCCGCGGAAAAACTCGCCGTCGAGCTTTAACACGTCAAGCGGGATGTCTTTCAGCGAGTTGAGCGAGGAGTAGCCCGCACCGAAATCGTCCATCGAGATGGAAAAGCCGTATACCCGAAGCTGCTTTACCGTGTTGATGAGAACGTCCTTATCGTCAAAAAACGCGCTCTCCGTCACCTCCAGCTCGATGTGCTCGTGCTTTGGCCCATAGCTGTCCACGAGCCGGCTGATGTGCTCCGCCAGCCCCTCAAGCGCAAAGTGCGCCCGCGAGACGTTGACGGAAACCGGGACGATCTTTTTCCCCTGCACCCGCCACTCCGCCAGCAGTCTGGACACCTGCGAAATCATGAAGTCGTCGAGCTTTTTGATAAAGCCGTTCGCCTCAAAGATCGGGACAAAGCGCCCCGGAAGGATCATCCCCTTCTCGGGGCTCATCCAGCGCACGAGTGCCTCCGCGCCGACGAGCCGGTCGTCCGCGGGCGCGTATTTTGGCTGGAAATACACCTGGAATTCCCCGGCGGAGAGCGCCGCGTCCATGTGGTTTTCCACCCACAGCTCCCAGCTCTGGTCGGCCAGCAGCGCCTTGTCAAAGAAAAAGATCTGCTCCGCCTCGCTGTGATTCGCACTCTGCGCGGAATTCGCGTAGTGAAACAGCTGGTCAATATCCACGTCCCGCCGCCTGCCAAGCCAATTCCCCTTCTCCGAGACAACGGGAAGTGCGATGCACACCCCTGCATGGAAATGGAGCTTTCGCTCCGGCTGTAAGCCCGCCAGCTCCGCCATGAGCGCGCGCAGCCTGCGGTAGCAGTAATCCTTCCACGCCTCCATGTCCGCACCCTCGCACCGGAAGATCAGACCGAAATCGGCGCCCCCGTAATGCCCGAACAACTCGAAGCGCCCCATGCGCGCCTGCAGAAAGCTGTCCACACACGTGAGAAGCTCCTCCCCCTGGCTGCTTCCGTAGCAGGAGAGATAGTTCGCATAGCGCTCCATGTGCAGATTCACCACCGCATACGCCTTGCGCCCGTTCATGATTCGCCCGAGCATTTTTGACGCAAAGCTCTGGAAATAGAGCCAGTTATGCCCGCCGGTCACGGAATCCATATACAAAAGCTTCGTCACCTGCCGCTGCATTCGGATGTTCGCAACCGTGTTGACAAACAGGAAAACAAGCGGAATGAGCATCATGACGATCGCCACGATGCCGAGCACCATCGCGTAGATCACGTCCTGCCGCTGCACCCGCAGGCTGCACTTCACATACAGGCGGTAGTCCCGCGTCATCATCGGCGCACGCATCCA
>CAMTZV010000156.1 GCA_947086625.1 uncultured bacterium
GGCGCGGGGCTGGGGCTGTACATCTCCGACTATTTCATGCGGGAGATGGGCGGGGCGCTCATGGTTGAAAACGCGGCGCATGGCCTGCGGGTTACAGTCCGGGTGCCGTTTAGCGGAGCGGAAGCGGCGGAGCCGCAGCCGTAGAAACTTACAGGTCAGAAAGCCCCGGGATAGAAGCAAAGTCAATGGACAGCCCGTCGAAAATGCCGGACGCCACGGAGTCGGAGAAGGTGTATTCAACGGTGTTCTCATGTTCAAAGTTAAAGACGAGGATGTGCTTCTTTTCCGGGTCGACGATCCAGTCCGGCGCGCCGGTGCAGCCCTTTTCCGTGAGCTTTTCCGGGTCGCAGATGATGCTGATATCCGGCTCCACGATTGTCCTTTCGTCGGCGGACAGCTTGACGGCAAACGGCGCAGGGTCGACCTCGCAGGAGCCGCCGTGCGAGCGGATGTAATTGCGGATGTCTGCGGCGACCTCCATTAAAATTCTCTGATGAATGCGCGCGGGGGAGGCCATGTCGTAAAACTGCCCGTCGATCAGCTCTGCCCGGACGTTTTCCGGCAGGCTGTAATAGTCCTCCTCGGTGTAGGTTCTGGCCGGTATTTCTGCTAATTCCATAAATGAATCTCCCTTCCGGCGGCGGTTTGCCTGGATGCCGCCTTCTGCTTTCATCATAACACAACGCGCACGCATTTGCCCCGATTTAAGAAAAATTTAAGGATTCCCTAAAGGCATTTAAGCTTTGCTCCGCTAAAATAGACCGTAAAAAAGGAGGCAGACATGAAAAACATATTACTTCAAACCGAGCGGCTGAGCAAATCGTTCTCAAACGGGGGAGCGATGCAGCACGTTCTGAAAAATATTGATCTGGAATTGTATGAGGGGGATTTTACGGTCATTATGGGCGCGAGCGGCGCCGGGAAATCGACGCTGCTCTACGCGCTCTCCGGGATGGATACGCCCACACTTGGCACCATTCATTTTGGGGATGCGGTGATCTCTGACCTGAGCCAGGATGAGCTGGCGGTGTTCCGGCGCGCGCACTGCGGCTTTGTGTTCCAGCAGATCTACCTCATCGACGGCATGTCCGTGATGGACAATGTGCTAGCGGCGGGGCTGCTCGTGAACCGGGACAAAAAGGCGCTTTTAAAGCGGGCAAAAGAGCTGTTTGCGGCGGTGGATATCCCGGAGGAGACGCAGAAAAAATTTCCCACGCAGATCTCGGGCGGCGAGGCGCAGCGGGTCGGCATCGTGCGCGCGCTCATCAACGAGC
Source organism: uncultured bacterium (assembly GCA_947086625.1). Taxonomy (GTDB): domain Bacteria; phylum Bacillota; class Clostridia; order Lachnospirales; family Lachnospiraceae; genus W0P33-017. The sequence continues at coordinate 1,275 of CAMTZV010000156.1, forward strand.
CGGAAATCCTCTTTGCCGACGAGCCGACGGGCGCGCTCAATTCCAAAACCGGGCTTGACGTGCTCGATACGCTGACGAAATTTAACGAGCAGGGCGTAAGCGTCGTCATGGTGACGCACGATATGCGCTCCGCGCGCAGGGGAAACCGTATTTTATATCTGAAGGACGGCGTGATTTTAGGAGCGTGCAATCTGGGCACATACGTCCACGGCGATACGGCAAGGCATGAAAAGCTCGCGGCTTTTCTGACGGAAATGGGGTGGTAGCATGGAAAGAAATATGATACTGACGCGCGCAAATGTGCGGCGGGCAAAGGGCCAGACGGCAGCGATCGTCGTGCTCATCCTGATCGCCGCGGCGATGCTCAACCTCTGGCTCATGCTGGCGCTGGACTACAAGGCGAATTTCGTGCGCTGCCACGACAGGCTGAACGCCGAGGACGTGATGCTCGCGCTTGGCGTGGGCGGGGATGAAGCAGAGGAATTTCTCGCACAGACGCTGGAACATGACGCGCGCACGGACGAATATTACATGGATAACGTGCGCTATATGCCCGGCTCGTTTCCCTACAACGGCGGGGATATCACGACACCGCTGATCTTTCTTGAAAAGGAGGCGGCGTGTGCGCGGCCGGTCGGAAGAGTCGAGATCGTGGAGGAGAGCGGGCAGGGCGAGGGGATTTATATGCCCATCCTGTACAAATCGGACGACATCGCGGTCGGGAAAACGGTGACGCTTTCGATCGGCGACCATCCGGCGACGTATACGGTGCGCGGCTTTTTCAACAGCGTCATGGCCGGCTCGCACAACTGTGCGATGTGTGAGATTTTGCTGACGAAAGACTGCTACGACGACTTGAAGGAGTCGGGCTATGCGCTCGACGCGACGCTTGTCCCGGTGCGTTTAAAGGATCGGGGAGACTGCGAAAAGTATGAGGCAGAGCTAAAAAGCGCGGCGTCGGAGCATTTTTCCGGGGCGCAGGCCGCCGGCAACAGCTATGCGCTCATCGCGCAGTCGCGCTATATCTCGCAGATGATCTGCGCGGGCATTATCAGTGCCATGGCATTTTTCGTGCTGCTCATCGCGCTCGTTGTCATCGCGTCGAACATTATCAATTACATACAGGAGAACATGAAAAACCTCGGCGCGCTGAAAGCGCTCGGCTACGTGGGCGCGCAGATGATCGCGGCGTTACTGTTCCAGTTTGCGGGAATCGCGCTCATCGTCGCCGCGGCGGGGGCGGGGCTGTCCTATCTGCTGTTCCCGTCGATTAACGCGATGATGAACGCGCAGGTGGGCATCCCGTATGAGATCCATTTTCTGCCGCTGCCCTTTGTGCTGACGGTAGCGGTGGTCGGCGCGGCAGTGTCGCTCTGTGTATTTTTTTCGGCGCGCCGGATTAAGCGGGTAGAGCCGATCGTGGCGCTGCGCCAGGGCACCCGGACGCACAGCTTCCGCAAAAACCACGTTCCGCTCGCGCAGACCAAAGCGCCCGTTCATCTCGCGCTCGCGCTCAAGACGACGCTCTCGGGTATCAAGCAGAATGTGACCGTCGCCGTGACAATGCTCGTGCTCTCGCTCGTCGTCGTGTTTTCGGGGCTGATGCTGGAGAACGTCATCTTCGATATCACGCCCTTTCTGGACATGATCGCGGGCGAGGTCACCGACAGCTGCATCAATGTGAACGCGGAGGCGGAGGAGGAATTTGTGCGCGAAATGGAAGGGGATTCGCGGGTGGAGAAGGCTTATCTGTACCACTCGCAGTCGAGCGAGGTGCGTCATGTGGACGGGGTCGCGCTGGCGGCGATCATCTCGGACGATTTTGCCGACGTGAACAACCAGAGCGTGGTGTTTGAGGGGCGGTTCCCGAAATACGACAACGAGGTCGCCGTCGCCGCAAAATACGCACGGGAGGAAAATCTTGGCATCGGGGACGAGATCGCGCTGACGGCAGACGGAAGGGAGGCGCGCTATCTCATATGCGGATTTACGCAGATCAGCAACAATCTCGGAAAGGACTGCCTGCTGACGCGCGCAGGCTACGAGCGCATGGGTGAGCTGGCAAACGTCAGCTACTATCTGAACCTTGCGGACGGGACGGACGTGGAGGCGTTCAACGAGGAGATGGGGGAGCGCTTCGCCGGGGACGTGAACATGACGATCAATGTGGAGGCGGTCGTCTCGGGCACGGTCAGCGTCTACGTCGCGCTCATGACGATGATTGTCGTCGCGGTTCTGGCTTTAAGCGCGGTTGTGATCGCGTTTGTGCTTTACCTGCTCGTGCGCACACTGATTGGAAACAAAAAGCGCGACTACGGCATTTTAAAGGCGTTGGGCTACACGACGGGGCAGCTCGTGCTGCAGACGGCGCTCTCGTTCATGCCCGCCGTCGTCGTCTTCACCGTCGTCGGGATGCTCGTGTGCAGCGCGATCATCAATCCGCTGACCGCGTTGTTTTTGAACGGCATCGGCATCGTGAAGTGTACGTTCAGGATTCCGGTCCTCTTTAACGTGCTCGCGGGGGCGGGGCTTGTCGCATTCGCGTTCGCCGCGGCGTGCCTGATGTCGCTTCGCATCCGCAAAATCGCGCCGCGGGCATTGCTGGCGGAGGAGTAGCGCATCGATTGGCAGGTCAGACAAACAGGATTTTGTAGACGCACCAGAATAACAGCAGCGCCATGACGACGTTGAAGATGCGGTAGTGCCTGCTGTACACAGGAAGCAGCAGCGAGCCTGCCGTCGCCCAGATGAGGTTTCCGGTGGCGGCGCACGCCGCCATCGTGGCCGCGAAAACGAGCGTGGCGGGGACGGCTGTGCCGTAGGGCAGGACAAAGCTGCAGTAGGCGGCGATGCCCAGCATCAGTATTTTCACGTTTAAAAACTGAAGCAGGAAGCCGTTCACAAAGCGAAGCGGCACGTCCGCTTCTTTGGATGAATCTGCGGAGGCGGCCGGGCGGGTCAGTGTCTTATAGCCGAGCCAGAGGATGTAGGCGGCGCCGACGAACCGGGCATATTTTTCTATGGTCGGGATGAGGCTGCCGAGGAAGGCGCAGCAAAAGCCGCAGATCAGCATGACCGTGATCAGTCCCGTCCAGATGCCGCGCATGAGCGGAAGGCATTTTTTAAAGCCGTACTGTCCGGTGGAGGAGAGCAGCAGCACGTTGTTTGGCCCGGGCGAGAAGGTTGTCGCGCAGGCGTAGGCCACGAGCGAGAAAAAAACTGACAATTCCATAACGAACTCCTTTTTCTTTTTACCTTTTTCCAGAGTATAGCACATTTTGGAAGCGGATGTAAAAAAATTGACAAGATTTGTTGTTTGGGTGTAAAATCAATGTACATGAGTGACGGAAAGTAGAAAAGGGAGGATCTTTGCATGGATTTGAAGAAAAAGCATTTGTCGGACCAGAACCGGATGGCGAATCTGATCAGTGTCATTATCGTCGGAAGTATGCTGGCGGTTAGCCTGCTCGCATTCTTCAATCGAAGGGATGCGGTGCTCGTTGCCAGATGTATCGTGCTGGTTGCGGTCATTGTGACCAACGTGGTGTGCGTGCGGGTCTTTAAGACGTCGGAGCTTTACCGGCATATCGTATCGCTCTCGACCTGCGCGGCGTATTTTATGCTGATCTTTACCTACAGGGATGAGTTTGTATATGCATACGTTTTCCCGATCGCGGTTATGGTCATGATCTTTCAGGATAAGCGTCTCATCAAAACGAGCGCGCTTGTCGCGATCGTTGCGGATATCCTCTTTTTTGTGTCGTTTTCGATGCGTTTTCCGGGGAAGCTTGAAGCCCAGCGTGTTGTGGTGGAGATGCTTTTGATTCTTATGACATCCGCGACATGTATTCTCATTATTACAATGCAGCAGGCACACGCGCGGGAAAATATGAAGGCGATTGAGGAGCATGCCGCCGCGCAGGCAAAGGTTGCGGGCGAGGTCGTGAAGCAGTCCAAGGAGCTGGCAGATAAGTTCCAGC
>CAMTZV010000157.1 GCA_947086625.1 uncultured bacterium
AGTATTTCAGACGGGCAAGGGTTCGGTTTATCCGTTACGAAGGGACGGAGGCGAGAGTCGGGGTGCGGATGAATGTGATAAAGGACGAAATCTTTGAGGGGAAGATTTTGGACATGATCGAACAGTCCATCGAATTTGTGGGAGGCCAGATCAAGGAGCACACTTACCTTGGGGCGGATGGAAGGTTTGTCACGGAACCGGAATATCCCGAATTTGCATGGAAGGAGATTATTGTGAATGCGATCGCGCACAGGGATTACAGCATAAAGGGCACGGATATCCAGATAAAAATGTTCGACGATCACATGACAGTGGAAAGTCCGGGAACGCTGCCGGGCACGGTAAAGCTTGGCAATATGAGGCAGGTTCATTTTTCACGAAATCCCAAGATTGCAGAGATGCTGCAACGGTATGCGTATGTAAAGGAATTCGGGGAGGGCGTGGATCGCCTGTATGAGGAGATGGAGTCGGTCGGCTTGCCGGAGCCGGAGTTTCGGGCAGAATCGTTCATGTTTTACGCGACGATAAAAAACAGATTGAGCATGGCTGATTTTGTGGAAAGCATCCAGAATAACAGCACTCAGCAAAACAGCACCCAAGATAACAGCACCCAAGATAACAGCACCCAAGATAATAGCACCCAAGAAGAAAACACCCAAGATAACAGCACCCAAGATAACAGTAGTCAGGACAACGACCGGAAAAAGGCGCGTAGAAAAGAAAAAGACCAGATGGAGAAAAAAATTCTCGCATATTGCGCCGAACCGAGAAAGAAATCCGATATTGCGCGGTATTGCGGATATCGAAATGTAAAAAGCTTTGCCCAAAATTATTTAAAGCCGCTGATCGAGGCAGGTTTGATCGAGATGACAGTTCCCGATAAGCCGACCAGCCGGAACCAGCGGTATGTGAGTCGGAAATGATGCGCGCATATCTCGCGCAGGAACCGTGCGGGGCGGGGGAAAAGGCGGCAGCCCCCTAAAACGCCTCCCGGTACTCGCTGGGCGTCATGTTCACGTACTGCTTGAAGCAGCGGCTGTAGGTGAGCGTGTTTTTGAAGCCGACCTCGAGTGCGACCGCATGGATCGGGAGCTTGGAATAAGTTAAATATTCCTTTGATTTATTGACGCGGTACTCGGTCAGGTACTGGTGCAGCGTCTGGCCCATGTGTTCCTTAAAAATTTTACAGAAATAGTATTTGGAGAAGCTCACCTCGGCGCAGATGCTGTCGATCGTGAGCTCTTCTTTGTAGTGGTCGTCGATGTAGCGCAGCACGGTGTTTACGACCGTCTGCTGGGCCGGGGTGATCATGCGGGCCTCGTTGATCTCCCATGTGACCTGGATGAGCTCGTGGATGATCTGATGGAGCAAAAAGCACGCCTCCATCTGGACGTAGATGCTCTGTGAGTAGTGGATGCGGCAGAGGTCGGTAAAATAGCCGGAAATGCCGTGCAGCGGCGTGACCGGGATGATGCCCTGCGTGTCCCTTATCATGTTGTAGTAGAGCTTCGCGTGCGTTCCGGTGAAAACGACGTAAAAATAGAGCCAGTCCGGGGTCGCCTTGGAGAAGGAGAGCTTCGTGTTGCAGTTCGAGATGACAATATTTTCCTTATTTATATAGCGCATGTCCTTAAACTTTGTGTACTGTGCGACGCCGCGCATGACGTAGAAGATGACAAAATTTGCGTAGCTGGTCTCGATTGTCACATGGCGGTCGTTGGAAAAGGAGCACTGTACGAGCTGGAACGGGAGTGAGACCGACTTGTCGTGCAGTGGATTTGTTTTGAAAACGTGTTTTTTCGGAAGGTCCTTTTGTGGTTTTTTCATAATGGTTTTTCCTGGCAAATTTGGTATGATTTGTATTTTTTTACAAAAACAAGGTGAATTTATATGTAATATAGCATAGTTTTTACAAAAAAGCAATATTTGATACCAAAAACACAAGATTTGATATTGAAAAAGGGGATATTTTACGGTTAAGTAGAGGTACAAGACAAACGCAAGAAAGGAGTAAGGTTAAGGTGAATGAACAAAATTACATTCTTGAGCTGAAGGATGTGGTCAAAACCTTCGGCGGCGTAACGGCCTTAAACGGCGTTTCGTTCCAGCTGAAAAAAGGTGAGATCCACGCGCTCATGGGTGAAAACGGCGCGGGCAAGTCGACCTTTATCAAGGTTATTACCGGTGTTCATCAGCCGGACAGCGGGATCATGCTCTTAGAGGGACAGCAGATCGCTCCGAAAAGCACGATCGATTCCGCTAAAATGGGAATCGCTGCGATCTACCAGCACGTTACCGCATTCCCGGATCTGTCTGTGACGGAAAATATCTTTATGGGGCAGGAGATCAAAAACAAGCTGGGGATGTACGACTGGCGGCAGATGCACAAGCGCGCAAAGGAGCTGATCGAGCCTTTAAGTAAGGAGATCGACGTGACAAAGCCGATGGGTTCCTTAAGCGTGGCGGCGCAGCAGCTCGTGGAGATTGCAAAGGCATTATCCCGCGACGCGCGTATCCTTATCATGGATGAGCCGACGGCGTCGCTCTCGACGAACGAGTGCGAGGAGCTCTACGCGATCGCGGAGCGCCTGCGCAACGAGGGCGTTTCCATCATCCTCATCTCACACAGGTTTGAGGATATGTATCGTCTGGCGACGCGGGTTACGGTATTCCGCGACGCGCAGTACATAGGCTGCTGGGATGTGGATAAGATTTCCAATCAGAAGCTGATCGGTGCGATGGTAGGACGTGAGCTGGATCAGATGTATCCGGAAAAGACCGCGAAGATCGGCGATACCGTATTAAAGGTGGAGCATATTTCCAAGGAGGGATACTTTAAGGATATCTCCTTTGAGGTAAAGAAGGGTGAGATCCTGGCGCTGACCGGACTTGTGGGCGCAGGGCGCACCGAGGTCTGCCAGACCATTTTCGGTATCATGAACCCCGACAGCGGCTCGATTTCGCTGGAGGGTAAGCAGGTTCAGGTAAAGACTCCGGTGGACGCGTTTAAGCAGGGGATCGGCCTGCTGCCTGAGAACCGGCAGACGCAGGGGCTTGTCAATGAGCTTCCGATTTATCAGAACGTATCCTCGGCGGACATGAAGCACTTCGCGAAGGCTTACATGATCGATGAGAAGGCGGAAATCCAGAACGCGATCGATCTCTGCCAGCGCATTTCCTTAAAAGCAAAGGACATCAGCGCACCGCCGTCCTCGCTCTCCGGCGGTAATCAGCAGAAGGTCGTGTTTGCGAAGCTGCTCAGCATGCCGCTTAAGGTGTTGATTTTAGATGAGCCGACCAAGGGTATCGACGTCGGCGCGAAGTATTCGATCTATGAGATTATGAACGAGCTGGCATCAAACGGCTATGCGATCATCATGGTTTCCTCCGAGATGCCGGAGGTGCTTGGCATGGCGGACCGGATCGTTGTCATGAAGTCCGGCCATGTGACCGGCGAGTTTGAGAGAGGCGAGGTATCGCAGGAGATGATTATGGCAGCATCGCTCGGCGAGCACAGAAAGGAGGCCACCGCATGAAAAAAATAATGGGATATCGGAACATTGGCCTTATATTCGGTCTGATCGGGCTTTTGGTGCTGGCGGCAATTATCACGCCGTCCATGTTCTCCTTCTCGGCGCTCATTTCCATGCTGCGAAACAATGCGGTTTACGTATTTCTTGCCATTGGTATGATGATCGTGCTCGTGACAGGCGGCATTGACCTGTCGGTTGGATCGATCCTGGCGCTCTCGGGCGTTGTCTGTACGTCCCTGATGAGCACGCACATGGACATTCCCGCGATCGTATGGGTTTTGCTCAGTATCGTGATCGGCATGATCTGCGGCGCATTCAACGGCTTTGTTGTCGGCTACTTAAAGGTCGTCCCGATGATTGCGACGCTTGGCACGATGTACATATACAGAGGCTTTGCATTCCTGCTCTCGGGCGGACAGTGGTGGTTCCCTCACCAGATCTCTGAGGCGTATCAGGCATGGGCAGGCCAGACGATCATCGGCGTTCCCGCGATCCTGTGGATCTCGGCGGTTGTGTTTATCGGCGCGGCGTGGTTCATGGGCTACCGCACGAGCGGCCGCAGAATCTACGCGATCGGAACAAATGTGGAGTCTGCGCAGGTTGCAGGTATCAAGGAGGCGCGGGTGCGTTTTCTGGCATTCGTTATCTGCGGCGCACTGGCGGGGCTCTCAGGCATGCTCTACACGGCAAACTATGCAAGCTGTACCTACAGTATCGGCGACGGCTACGAGCTTCAGGCGATCGCGATCTGCATCCTCGGCGGCGTGAGTATCACGGGCGGACGCGGAACGGTCGACGGCGTTTTGATCGGCTGGCTTATGATGAGCATTATCACGCAGTTTATCAGTCTGCTTCCCGGCTTGTCCGTATGGCAGAAGGCATTGCAGGGTGCGATCATCATCGTTGCCGTATTCATCAATATTGCAATGACGCGTTCTTCTGAGAAGCGTTTCCTGAAAGAAAGGGGGGCACTGCTCTGATGGCTGGCGAAAACAAAGGCACAGTCAGGGATCTGACTGTAAAAGAAGGCTTTAATCTGAAAAAATTTCTCGTAAAATGGGAAATGATGCTCGTATACCTGTTGATTTTAATCAACGTGATCCTCGCGATCGCAAGGCCCGAGCTCTACTTTAACATCGGCACGATCCAATCCATCATTCAGTCGGGACTTGACCTCTCTCCGATGGTCATGGGCATGGTATTTGTCCTGATGCTCGGCGACATCGACGTGTCGATCGCGTCGGAGATGGTGCTTGCCGGAATGGTGACCGGTCTCCTCTGCGATCAGGGGATGCCCGCGGTCGTGGCGGTTTTAGCGGGAATCGTTGCCGGGGCAGTGTGCGGCGCGTTCAACGGCGTTTTGGTCGGCTATGTCAAGATGCCCGCGGTTATCGTGACGATCTCGACGTCCATGCTCTTCCGCGGTATCGTGGAGATCGTGCTGGACGTAAACTCGCTGAAGAACTTCCCGGCGTTTTACAACGCGATCGGCTGGCGCAACTGGGGGATTTTCCCGATCTGCCTCGTGCTGTATCTGATTATAACCGTTGTATTTTTCTTTATCCTGCACCGTTCCACGTTCGGACGGCAGCTTTATATCGTCGGCAACAACGCGACGACGGCTACCTACTCCGGCATCCGTGTAGAGCGGGTAAAGCTCATCGTGTTTATCATCATGGGCGTGATGGCGGGAATCGGCTCCA
>CAMTZV010000158.1 GCA_947086625.1 uncultured bacterium
GCCGAAATTGTAGACCATCATCGCGGTCATGCCGACAAAATAAATGCGCAGATACACCGACGCCAGCGGCAGGATATTGTCCGGGGTATTCATGATGTGCAGAAGCTGCGGCGCAAAGATCACGCCCGCCACCGTTAAGATGACGCCGCTGATGAGGCTTAAAAGCATCGCGGTGTGAACGGTTTTCGAGAGCTCCTCGTCGCTGCCCGCGCCAAAGTCCCGCGCCGCCAGCACGTTTCCGCCGATCGACAAGCCCATAAACAGGTTTGTCATCAGATTGATGAGCGAGCTGTTGCTGCCCACCGCCGCCAGCGAATTGTCGCCCGCAAAGCGCCCGACGACGACGATGTCCGCCGCGTTGAACAAAAGCTGCAAAATACTCGAGCACATTAAAGGAATGGTGAACAGCAGCATTTTATGCAAAATGGGGCCGTTCACCATGTCGATCTCATATCGTTTCTTTTCCACGTCCACGTCTCCCCTCCGAAATGTCTAAAGGTTAGAGTAGCGCAATACCGGGGAAAAGTCAACCATGGATTTTTTCAGGATCATGTCATGAAAGTCTCGCTGTCGAAGGGGAGGCATTCTCACAAAGACACGCTTCCGCTTGGATAAAAACGCAGCGGTGCTAAGCTCGAAAGTACCTCGCCAAGCACCGGCGTTTTTATAACAGTCTTTGTTGAGAACGCCTCCCCTCTGACAGCTTACTTTCAGTCTTTATCCGGAAATGACACCTCCCCTCCGGCGGCTTACTTTAAATCTTAGCCGGGAAACATCCTCTGGCGGCTTACTTCGCTCAAAGATAATAGTGCCCATATTTAATCGCATACTGGATACAGTAGTCCGTGATCCCCATGCCGATGGCAAAGAGCGTCACGAGGATGAGCAGCACGATCGCGCCCTTGTCGTAGACGAGGGTAAAGCGCTCGGTGTCGCTGTATCTTACGTTTGCGATGAGCATCTCCGCGCCCATACAGATGAGCAGCAGCGGCCACAGGGAAAAGATCTCCGTATAATCGACCACGGAAAAAAGCGTGTTCAGCAAAAACAGGATTCCAAAGCCGATCATCGCGATACCGCACGTAAAGCTGCCTACGCGCCTTGTCGTCTTCATGCTATCCCTCCTTCTTCTCTTCTGCGGCGGTTCCTAGAATGATCACGTCGGTCTTTTTGTCCGCCCCGCGCACATCCTGCGCGTCGGCTCCAAAGCTTCCCGTCTCCGCCGCTGACGCACGGTTCACATCAAAAAATGAATCTGCTCTCCCCTGAGGTTCCCCCCCCGGTACGTCAAAAACGACCTCGGGTTCCTCGTCAAGCGCCACCTTTTTGCCGCGGATCAGATACATGCCAAACGCGATCAGAATCAGTGAAATCACAACGCGCGGAACATTGTAGCGGACAACCCACAGCTCGTCGTACACCCAGCCCGGTATGAGCCGCCAGAACGTCTCCCACAGGCTGCGCACGATCGTGTAGCCGCCGATAAAAATGAGCACCGCCGCGACGAACTTCACCCTGCCGCGTTCCCACTTGTCGATCTTCACAATGTCGTCCAGATGGAACAGCATGTAATAGTCCTCCTGCTGATAAAATTCCTCGTCCGGCAGGGAAACCAGATTGTGTACGTGGAAAAAGCTGTAAAACCAGATGACCGGCAGCACAAAAATGCCCACGTCAAAGCCGGTCCAGGCGCAGAAGCCAGCCCACAGCAGGCAAATGCTCATCAGGCTCACTCCCTGCTTCATAAACCCAAGGTACATCTCCCCCGCTCCCGGAATGAGCGAAAATATAAATGTCCAAAGCCCTCTTTTCTTTCTCGTCATGTCAATGACCTCCTACCTATCTAAATAGATTCATAATCTGCCCCAGCGCCGCCGTATCCATCGCAAAAATCGTATAGATGGAGGCCGCCAGTGCCATACCTACCTTTAAACTGTACAAAAACAGCCGCATCCTCTTTGACGTCGTGTGCGCCTTCTGTGCGATCACCACATCCGGCTGGCGGACACGCTGCATAATTTCGTCTGCCAGGTAAGCCGGCGGCTCTATGAGTGTCTCCGGCGTCCGGCTCATATGCGCAAGCCACGCGTCACCGCAGTATGCGCAGCTCGCCGTGTGCGAGAGAAACGCCTCCGTCTGTGCGGGAGAAAGAACGCCCCGCTCCCATTTTTCAAAATCCGCTTCCGTCAAATGTATCATCTGTAGCTGTGTCGTCATGCGCCTCCCCCTTTCCTTTCCAAACCGGTTCCTTCCATAAGCCTGCGTATCTGGGCCCGCGCCCGGTACACACGCGTCTGAACCGTTTTCAGGTTTGTGTTCTGCTCCTTTGCGATCTGCGGCATCGGCTTCTCCATATAAAAGTGCTCGTACGCCACCTCGCGGTAGGGACTTTTCAGCTGGCTGCAGACAGATAAAACCAGCTCCTTTGTCTCCTTCTGTAGATACGCTTCCTCCGGCCCTTCTCCGGAATCCACCATCTCGATGAAAAATTCCTGCTCCCTGCACTCCTCCATGCGCTTTTTGCTCTTGATGTAGTCGATCGCCTTGTTGCTGGCGATCCGGCAAATCCACGCCCGCTCGTACTGGCGGTCAAAGGTGCCAAGGTGCTTGTATACCGCTAAAAACGTATCCTGTGTCAGATCCTGTGCATCGAAGGGATTGCCACAGGTGCGGTAGCAAATGCTGTAGACCAGCTTTTCATACTGCTGCAGCAGATATGAAAAATATTGTTCCAGCTCTAATTCTGTCCCGATGCGGCACCCCTCCCTCGTTATCAGTTACTGTCCACTCCGTGACCAGTAACTGGCAGTTTGGACATGAAAATTCGCTTCGCGAAGCCCAAACTGCAAGCTGAATCATGTTCTCCCGCAGCTACGCAGTAAATGCGTAGCTCGGGTGTGAAAAGTAACTTGCATCATACTTCCTTCTTTTTCTGTCTGCTGATTATTATAACGCGAGGGCGCGGACGATGTATTCATGTTTTGCAAAAAACTTTTGATTTCCCGGAAAAAGGTTGAAAAATGTAGTGCTTTCTTATTATAATAGAAAAAGAATAGAAAGGAGATTCACTTATGAGACTGATTACACGATCTGATTTTGACGGACTTGCCTGCGGCGCGCTCTTAAAAGAAGCGGGCATTATCGATAGCTGGAAATTTGCACACCCCAAGGATCTGCAGGACGGACTTGTCGAGGTAAACGAAAACGACTGCCTTGCAAACGTTCCCTATGTCGAGGGCTGCGGCCTGTGGTTCGACCACCACTCCAGCGAGCACGAGCGTCTTCAGCTCGCGGGCAAATATAAGGGCGAGAGCCGTATCACCCCCTCCTGCGCGCGCATTATCTATGAATACTATGGAGGAAGAGAGCGCTTCCCGCAGTTTGACGACATGATGGAAGCCGTGGACAAGGTGGACTCCGGAAATCTCACCATCGACGAGGTGCAGCACCCGACCGGCTGGATTTTAGTCGGCTTTCTGATGGATCCCCGCACCGGGCTTGGCCGCTGGCGCAACTTCACGATCTCCAACTATCAGCTGATGGAGCGCTTAATCGACGCCTGCCGTACGATGACGACCGAAGAGATCCTCGCGCTGCCCGACGTGCAGGAGCGCATCGATACATACTTTGAGCAGACCGAAAAGTTTGTCGAGATGGTAAAGGCACACACCATCGCAGACGGAAAACTGTTAATTTCCGATCTGCGCGGCGTCGACCCGATCTACTCCGGCAACCGCTTCATGATCTACAGCATGTACCCCGAGCAGAACATCTCCGCATGGATTGTCAGCGGCCGGGGCGGCAAGGGCTGTTCCGCAGCCGTCGGCTACAGCGTCTTAAACCGCACCGCCACGCTCGACGTCGGAAGCCTCATGCTCAAATACAACGGCGGCGGCCACAAAAAGGTCGGCACCTGCCAGTTCTCCGACGAAAACATGGAAAGCGAGCTTCCGAAGATGTTAAAGGAGCTCTCTGAAATGGCAAACGCAGACGAGTAGGGGAATCCCCCTACTCTTTCTTTCCGCGCACATAATCCACGTAGGAGTAGACAATCGGCGCCGCAGCGATCAGGGCGACTACCGCAAACACGATCCACGGATTCGCCCAGAACGACGTGGCGATCAGGACAACGCCCCCAAGCGCCAGACACCACCCGGCAAACCGGCTTGTACGGTTCCAGTTCTGCTCGTCGTTCAGCGTCCAGGGCAGACGCACACCGAACGTGTAGTTTAGCCTTGCCCGCGGAAGCTGGTTGCCGAGCACGACAAAGAGCACACCCAGCAGTAACGTAATCACACAGCCGATATTCACGCGCACGCCAAGCGAGATGGCATATGTCAGCGTGCACGCCACGAGCGAGACACACGGGATAATCCAGAACAAAATCCCGATCGGTTTCTTCCCGATGTTTTTATGCTTCGGGTCTGCGGACGTAATGGCCAGACAGAACACATGCAGGCCCGCCAGCATGCCGGGAAGCCCAAACACCGCAAACCATTTGGAGCTCCACCCGTCCGGCTCGTTGCTTACGTTAAAATGCGTCGCCACCGTATCCGGCAGCCGATCCCACAGGATGACGCCCACCAGCATCGGGATGAGCGCGATCAACGTCGTCACCAGTAATTTCCACTTATTTTCTCTCAGCATTTTACCTTCCTCCTTCATTTCCAGGGTAACGCCCGTTCGCCTCCGCTCGCGGGCAAGTCGTCTTACCTTCCTCCTCTTAAATCCGTAATCCACAGCATCACTTCCTCGAGCACGGAAGCGTTCAGCTCGTAATAAATATACTTTCCCTCCCGCTCGTCGATAATCAGGCCCGCCTCCCTTAACACCGACAGATGTCTGGAGACGGCCGCGCCCGTGATGGAAAAGCATTCGCTGATCTCACCCGCGGACATCCGGCCTTTTTTCAGCATGTTTAAAATGTCCCGCCGAACGGGGTCCGCCAGCGCCCGAAGGGTTTTCTGCATTCCCATATGTACATTCCCCCTTTCTCAATACAGGATGGCATCCGCTCCCATATTTATTTCCCCGGTTCTCCTGTAGTTATTTAACAATTTACTTAAATGTTAAATATAGGATACAACAAAATCCTGCTTCTGTCAACCACAAAAAATTTCCAACTGTGCATTTCGCGTTACTATTCACGGCCCGGGAGGCCGCTCATAGTAACGATTCGGGGCGATATTT
>CAMTZV010000159.1 GCA_947086625.1 uncultured bacterium
GCATTTTCTTCGGCACGCACGAGCCGCTCGACAAGATTGTCGACGCTGCAAAGGCCGTGTCGGAGATAGAGGACGTCGTTGCGGATAAAGCGGTCTGGGAGGAGGAAAAGGAGGTGTCCGCAGAGACAAATGCAGACGTCTCATCCGACGCTTCTCTGCCCGCGTCTGCCGCAGAGACAAATGCTGCGGCGGCAAAACAGCAGACGACGAGCGCGGCGGCGCCCAAGAAGCAGGCGGGTAAGCCTGTCACGAGCCGCACCGTGCGCGTGGATATTGAAAAGCTGGACGCTTTGATGAATCAGGTCAGCGAGCTGATCATCGCGAAGAACTCGCTCGTATCACTCAGTGTCAACAGCGAGTCGGGTACGCAGAACCAGGCGTATCAGGAGCAGATCGAATATCTGGAGCGTATTACCACGAGCCTGCACGAGTCTGTGATGAAGGTCCGCATGGTGCCCATCGAGAGCGTCGTAAACAAGTTCCCGCGCATGATCCGCGACCTCTCGAGAAATCTGAATAAAAAGATGGAGCTGTACATGACCGGTGAGGAGACCGAGCTTGACCGTACGGTTGTCGATCAGATCGGCGATCCCTTACAGCATTTGCTTCGCAACTCCGCAGACCACGGTCTTGAAAGCGCCGAGGTCCGCCGGGAGCGCGGGAAGCCGGAGGTCGGTACGATCCTCTTGAAGGCTTTCCAGGAAGGAAACAATGTCATCATCGAGGTTGGCGACGACGGTAACGGTATCGACACCGAGGCGGTAAAACAGAAAGCGATTGAGCGCGGGCTTGTCACACCGGAGCAGGCGGAGAATTTCTCCCAGAAGGAGATTATTGATTTCCTGTTCATGCCGAGCTTTTCCATGGCGAAGAAGGTTACGGACATCTCCGGG
This sequence comes from uncultured bacterium, assembly GCA_947086625.1. GTDB lineage: Bacteria > Bacillota > Clostridia > Lachnospirales > Lachnospiraceae > W0P33-017. The sequence goes on from CAMTZV010000159.1 coordinate 894, forward strand.
CGCGGCGTCGGGCTTGACGTTGTAAAGAGCAATATCGAGGCGCTTGGCGGTGACGTGACGGTCAAGAGCGTATACGGTGAGGGCTCGACCTTCACGGTGCGTCTGCCGCTCACGCTTGCGATCATCCAGGCATTGATGGTTATCATTGGCGACGAGAAATATGCAATTTCCTTAAGCTCGATCGTGAGCATCGAGGAGATTCCGATCGCCGATATCAAATATGTGGAGGCAAAGGAAGTCATCAACATGCGCGGTACGGTCATCCCGATCGTCCGTCTGAACCAGCTTCTTGACATTGAGCCTCCGGAGGAGGAGCGCGAGAGCCTGACCATCGTCATTGTTTCCAAGGGAGAAAAGCAGGTCGGCCTTGTGGTAGACGATTTGATGGGACAGCAGGAGATCGTTATCAAGTCGCTTGGCAGCTTTATCGATAATTCAAGCAAGATTATCAGTGGTGCTACCATCCTTGGCGATGGTGAGGTCGCTCTGATTCTCGATGTGAACACACTGATGTAAGGGGGATCGTAAAAATGGCAGCATATATGGACACAACCGAAGTGATAGAGGAAAAGAAGCAGTTTATTGCGGTGAAGCTCGGAAGTGAGATTTATGGCATCGATATCGGCTATGTGGACAATATTGTCCGTATGCAGAAGATCACCCGCGTACCGAAGTCACAGAGCTATTTTAAGGGTATTATCAATATCCGCGGTGAGATCGTGCCGGTCATGAGCATCCGTCTGAAAATGGATTTTCAGGACGACGTGTTTACAAACGCCAGCCGCATCATCATCTTAAAGATCGAGGATCAGGGCAAGATCGGCGTTATCGTCGACGAGGTGAAGGAGGTTGTGAATCTCGGCGTGAACGAGATCGACAAGCCCAGCCATGATTCGATGGACAGCAGGCATTCCTTCATCAACGGCATTGGCAAGAACGGCGAGGAGCTGATCTCGCTTTTCGATATCAGTGCAATGACCGGGGAAAACTAACAAATAACAGCAATAGATTGCCGATCGTGGCAATCTATTGTTGCTTCGCAAAGAGGTAAGAAAAATGGGGAAATTTTCATTTGACAACGTGAACAGCATGTATTTCGACGTACTAAAGGAGATCGGAAACATCGGGGCAGGCAACGCCACGACTGCGGTAGCGCAGATGTTAAATCTGACGATTGAGATGAAGGTGCCGAAGGTAGAGCTGAAAGCGGTTGAGGATCTTGGCAGCGCGATTTGTCCCGAGGAGGAGACGATCGTTGGTATTTTTCTTGAGGTACAGCAGGATATCAGCGGCAGCATCATGTTTTTGATGCGTCTGGATTCGGCGCATTACCTCGTAGACCGTCTGATGGGCGGCATGGGCGGCGGCGGTGAGGACGGCGCAGAGTTTTCCGAGATGGAGCTCTCGGCGATGAAGGAGATCGGAAATATCATCGCAGGTTCCTATCTTTCCGCGCTTTCTTCCATGACAAATCTGGTGATTGCGCCCTCCATTCCGTATATTTCCGTGGATATGGCAGCGGCAATCTTAAGCGTGCCGGCCATCCAGTTCGGCCAGTTCGGGGATAACGCTCTGATGATACAGACGGAGTTTGGCGCCGACGTGATGATTGACGGGTATTTTATTTTGTTACCGGATGAGGATTCCTATGACAAGATTCTTGGGTCTCTTGGGATAACACTTTAAAATATGACTCAAAATAATACTCTATAAGGAAGTTAGGAAGATACGATGGGAGCTGTAATTAAGGTAGGAATGGCGGATCTGAAAACAGGCAAGGCCCCGGATACGATTACAACGCTCGGTCTTGGCTCCTGTATCGGAATCGCACTGTGGGATTCAACAACAAAGATTGGCGGGCTGGCGCATGTGATGCTGCCGGACAGCACAAGGATCAGAAATAATACCAACGTTGCAAAATTCGCGGATACTGGTATTACAGAGTTAGTCCGACAGATGGAAAGGCTCGGCGTGCAGAGAAAGCGCATGGTGGCAAAGATCGCAGGGGGTGCCCGCATGTTTGAGGTTTCGGGAAAAACCTCGGTGGGAAATATCGGAGAGAAAAATGCACTTGCCTCCAAAGCGAAGTTAAGGGAGCTTGGCATCCGGCTCGTGGCAGAGGATACCGGGTTAAATTATGGAAGAACCGTAGAATTAGACTGTAGCACGGGGGATTATATTATTAAGGCGGTCGGAAAGCCGATCAAAAAGATTTGACATAGGAGTGCTTTTATGAATACGAAGTCTATTCCTGCGATTATCATGCTGGCGGCGGGGTTCGTGACGTGTATCATTGGGATCGTGGAGCATTTTAGTTTTGGTATGTTTACGAAAACACTGTTTCTCGTACTGATCGGGTTTTATCTGCTTGGCTGTATCGTGAAACTTGTGCTGGATAAGGGGTTTCGCATCATGCAGGATCCCCTGTCGGAGTATGCGGGTATGGAGATCGACGAGGAAATGATCGACGATTTCGACCTGGAAGATGAGGACTATCAGGACATATAAGGATGTTTGTGAATGAAAGAGGTATCAAAGGACCGTCTCTGGGAAGATTATCGCAGACGACAGACCCCGGAGCTGCGGGAACAGATTATAATAGAATATGCGCCGCTTGTAAAGCTGGTGGCAGGCCGCCTCAATATGTACCTGGGCTACAATGTAGAATATGAGGATCTGGTAAGCTACGGCATTTTCGGCCTGATCGATGCCATTGACAAGTTCGATATGTCCAAGGACGTAAAGTTTGAGACATACGCATCCTTACGCATCCGCGGTTCGATTCTGGATCAGATTCGCAAGATGGACTGGATTCCGCGCACCGTGCGGCAGAAGCAGAAAAAGATCGATGAGGCGATTAAGGCGATCGAGGCGCGCACCGGAAAGACGGCGGGAGATGAGGAGATCGCGGCGGAGCTGGGTGTCAGCGAGGACGAACTGCTCGGCTGGCAGTCGCAGCTCAAGGTTACGAACGTGGTGTCACTGAACGAGTACGTGGAGCAGGGAACGGAGCCGGTCATGGAAACCCGGGGAAATTCCCATTTCGTGCAGCCGGAGGAGCTCGTGGAGCAAAATGAGCTCAAGGAGATGCTCGCGAAGGCGATGGAGCAGCTCACGGAAAAGGAATCGAAAGTGATTCTGCTCTACTATTACGAGGAGATGACGTTGAAGGAGATCAGCCGCGTGCTCTCTGTTTCCGAGTCACGCGTGTCACAGCTGCACACGAAGGCACTCTCCAAGATGCAGAAGACAATGGGCAGCTATATGGGGATACTGAATAAAATCTAAATAAATTTTCGAAAACAGAGGTGATTTTCATGTCAGTGCGTCCGGTTGATTTTAACGGGATGATGCAGAACCAGCAGAATGTTTCCAATGTCAAGCACTCGGAGGATCAAAAGCCGATGCTTCAGCAGAATCAGGCCCTGCAAACCATCACAAAGCAGGAGCAGGCCATGGCGAAGCAGGTGATTCACAAAGACGACCTTGACCGGGAGGAGTACAAGTTTGATGCCCGCGAGGAGGGAAAGAACAAGTATTTTGGAAACCAGAAGAAACGAAAAGCGAAAGAGAAGGAAAAGGCAACAGACGGTCAGGTGCGCGTAAAGGGCGTGGCCAGAGGCTTTGATATCTCGGTATAAAGACAGACCGGGCTTATAAAATTTCGATAGGTGGACAAAAATGACAGCAGTAGAGGTTGTATTGATTTTGATCGGGGTCGTGTTTTTGCTCGGCAGTTTTTTTGTCACGGAACGTCTGACTCCTACAGAGATTTCCCGCGTGGCGGAATTGAGCGAGGATGAATTGCGCGTCGTGATGGAGCGCGAGATGGGAATTGCCAGCGCGAAGATCTCGGACATGGTTGACAATGCGGTAGATCTGTCGGTGGACAAGGTCCAGCGCTCGATGGAAAAGGTTTCAAATGAGAAGATCATGGCGATCAGCGAATACTCCGATTCGGTGATGGAAAAGCTGAAAAAAATTAACAACGAGGTGACGTTTCTCTACAGTATGCTTGGCGACAAGCACAATGAGATCGGTGAGTCAATCGCACAGCTCAACGGGCTGCTTTTGGAGTGTCAGGCGCTCAAGGAGGATGCTCTGCAAAAGCAGGCGGAGGCGAAGCTGGCGCAGCGCCAGTATCAGACGATGCAGAATTCCCGTCCCTCCCTTCAGGAGACGCGCCTGAGGCCGGAGGAGCCGGCTCGCACGTCTGTCCCGCAGCAGGAGGGCCTGCCGCCGGATCAGCCGGATCTGGAGGAGGAATTCGACGAGGCGATCCAGATGGAGAGCG
>CAMTZV010000160.1 GCA_947086625.1 uncultured bacterium
ATGCCCGCCAGCACGTTTGCGACGCGCGTGTCCACCTTGCGCGAATACGTCTGCCCCGACACCGGATAGCAGCTCTCAAAGCCCATCTTCTGTGCGATCATCGGGTCAATTTTGTCAATCACCTCATCGTTTCCGTCGAAGAGCTCCTGAAAGCTCGCCTGCGTCCCGGTCGTGCCCTTTGAGCCGAGCAGCTTTAAGCTGCCGAGCACATAGTCCACGTCCTCGAGATCCATCGCAAACTCCTGCATCCAAAGCGTCGCGCGCTTGCCGACCGTCGTGGGCTGCGCCGGCTGGAAATGCGTGAACGCCAGCGTCGGCAGCGCCTTGTAGCGCTGTGCGAAGTCCGCGAGCTCCGCCAGCACATTCACGAGCTTTTTACGCACAAGCTTTAATGCCTCCGCCATCACGATGATATCCGTGTTGTCGCCCACGTAGCAGGACGTCGCGCCGAGGTGAATGATGCCCTTTGCCTTCGGGCACTGCTGGCCGTAGGCGTAGACATGGCTCATGACGTCGTGGCGCACCTCCTTTTCCCGCGCGCGCGCGACCTCATAGTTGATGTCGTCCTGATGCGCCCGCAGCTCGTCGATCTGCTCCTGCGTGATATCCAGTCCAAGCTCCTTTTCCGTCTCCGCCAGCGCAATCCAGAGCCTGCGCCATGTGCGAAACTTCATATCCTGCGAAAAAATGTACTGCATTTCCTTACTCGCGTAGCGCTCCGACAGGGGGCTTGTATACTTATCCGTACTCATCCTTTTCACTCCTCGCTTATTCGTCGATTCCTCTGATATCTTCCCTCGGCGGCTCCATCGGATATTTCCCGGTAAAGCAGCCTTTGCAGATCGAACGTCCCTCTGCCATCTGCTCGAGACGCGCGATCCCTAAATAGCCAAGACTATCGGCCCCGATCAGCTCCCGGATCTCCTCCACCGTACGGTGGCAGGCGATGAGCTGCTCCCGCTCCGGCACATCCGTCCCGAAATAGCAGGGCCAGAGAAACGGCGGCGAACTGATGCGCACATGCACCTCGCGTGCTCCCGCCTCGCGCAGCATGCTCACGATGCGGTTTGAGGTCGTCCCCCGCACGATCGAATCGTCAATCATAACCACGCGCTTTCCGGCTACCGCCTCCTTCATGGCATTCAGCTTGATCCCGACGCTGCTCTCCCGGCTCGTCTGTCCCGGCTTGATAAAGGTTCGCCCGACGTAGCCGTTTTTCACAAACGCCATACCGTAGGGCACGCCGCTCTCCATCGAGTATCCCATGGCCGCCACATTTCCGGACTCGGGAACGCCCACGACCAGATCCGCTTCCACCGGGGAATCCTGTGCCAGAAAGCGCCCGGCGCGGATACGCGCCGCGTAGACGCTCACCCCGTCGATATGGCTGTCCGGCCGCGCAAAATAGATATACTCAAAAATGCACCGCGCCTGCCTCTCCTTCGGCAGACACATCGTCGTGTCGGAGGAAACGGCCCCATCCGCCGAGATCGTCACAATCTCTCCCGGAGCCACGTCCCGCAAATAGTCCGCGCCGAGCGTCTCAAGCGCGCACGTCTCGCTGGCAAACATATAGGCATTGTCGCGCTTTCCGAGGACGAGCGGCTTAAACCCGTAGGGATCCCGCGCCCCGATCAGCTTGCGCGGACTCATGACGACGAGCGAATACGCGCCCTTCAGCCTCTGCGCGGCTCTTCGCACCGCCTCCTCCACCGTCCGTGACCGCAAACGCTCGCGCGCGATGTAGTAGGCGATCACCTCCGAGTCGATCGTCGTCTGGAAGATTGCTCCGGTGCAGGCCAGCTCCCGGCGCAGGGCATTTGCGTTGATGAGATTTCCGTTGTGCGCCATGCCCAGCGTCCCCTTCACATAGTTCAGTACGAGCGGCTGCGCGTTTTCCGGTGTAGAGGCTCCCGCGGTGGAATAGCGCACATGCCCGACACCGATATCGCCCTTCAGCCGTTTCATCGATTCCGGCGTGAACACCTCGTTCACCAGCCCCATATTTTTGTGGGTGATCACTCTGCCCTTCGGCCCGGCCGTATCGCTCACCGCAATGCCGCAGCTCTCCTGTCCGCGGTGCTGCAGCGCAAACAGTCCGTAATAGATCGACGGCGCCACATCGCCCCCGTCCAAATCATACATGCCGAATACGCCGCACGCATCGTGCAGCCCGTCCGGCATCTGCGTCTGCTGTTCCATATCTTCTGCCATTTTTTTCTCCTGTGTCAAACCGCACGCCTGTTTCAGGAACGGCAAAACGGCTGCTTTGTCAACAGCTCGTACGCCTCCTTATACTTGTCGATCGTCTTTGCCACGACCTCGTCCGGAAGCAGGTTGTCGTTGTCGGGATGGCTTTTTAGCCAGTCGCGCACAAACTGCTTGTCAAACGACGGCTGCGATTTGCCCGGCGCATAGCCCTCCACGGGCCAGAAGCGCGAGCTGTCGGGGGTGAGCATCTCGTCCGCCAGCACGACGTCTCCGTTTTCGTCAAGCCCGAACTCGAACTTCGTGTCCGCGATGATGATGCCGCAGTCTCTGGCGTACGCCGCGCATTTTTTGTAGAGCGCCAGCGTCGCGTCCCTGATCGCCGCCGCGTACTTCCCGCCCTTTCCGGGGTAGAGTTTTTCTAAAATATCAACACTCTCTTCGAACGTAATGTGCTCGTCGTGGTCGCCCAGATCGGCCTTTGTCGTCGGCGTGTAGATCGGCTCGGGAAGCTGCTCGGATTCCTTTAAGCCATCCGGCAGCGTGATACCGCACACCGTGCCGTTTTTTTGGTAGCTCTCCCAGCCGCTTCCGGTAATGTAGCCGCGCACGATGCACTCGATCGGCAGCATTGTGAGCTTCTTACAGAGCGTGCTGTTCCCTTTGAACGGCTCGCCCGAAAAATATTGCGGCATGTCCGCCGCGTCAACCGAGATGAGGTGGTTCGGGATCACGTCCCGCGTAAAATCGAACCAGAACTTTGACATCTGCGTGAGAATCGCGCCCTTGTCCGTGATCCTGTTTTTCAAAATGACGTCAAACGCCGAGATGCGGTCGGTGGCAACGAGGATCAGCGTGTCGCCGTTGTCGTATACCTCCCGTACCTTGCCCTCCCGGATCGGCTTAAATTCCTTCATGTCTTTCCTCCTGTATGTGTTTTACAGGCAGGGCGTCTGTTTCGCACAGGCGCCCCGTCCTTTGCATTATTTTTTAATGAGCAGCGACTTTCCGGTCATCTCCGCGGGCTGCGGCAGCTCCATGATCTCAAGCAAGGTCGGCGCGATGTCCGCAAGGCATCCGCCCTCGCGAAGCGTATAGGCCTCGTCGTAGTTCACGAGGATAAACGGAACCGGGTTCGTCGTGTGCGCGGTGTGGGGCTTGCCCGTCTCGTAGTCGACCATCTTCTCGGCGTTCCCGTGATCCGCACAGATAAACATCGCGCCGTCCACATCCTTTACGGCCTGCACGGCGTCTCCCACGAGCGCATCGACGCGCTCCACGGCCTTCACCGCCGCCTCGATCACGCCGGTATGTCCGACCATGTCGGGGTTCGCAAAGTTGATGATAATGACGTCGTACTTGTCGGACTTGATCGCCTCGACGAGATCCATACCCACCTCGGGCGCGCTCATCTCAGGCTTTAAGTCGTAGGTCGCAACCTCCTTCGGGGAATTCACGAGGATACGCGCCTCGTCCACGTTCGGCTCCTCCACGCCGCCGTTGAAGAAAAAGGTCACATGGGCGTACTTCTCCGTCTCCGCGAGACGAAGCTGCTTTTTGCCGCACTTTGCGAGGTACTCGCCGAATGTATTTGTCACGGACTCCTTCTCGAACGCGATGATCTTGTTCGGGATCGTCTCGTCGTAATCCTTGAAGCAGACGTAGGTCAGGTTTAAGCGCTCGCGCGCAAAGCCCTTGAACTCGTCGTCGCAGAACGCGCGCGTCAGCTCTCTGGCGCGGTCGGGGCGGAAGTTGAAAAAGATCACCGAATCCCCGTCCTTCACGAGCGATAAAGGCTTGCCGTCCTTCACGATCACGGTCGGAAGCACAAACTCGTCGGTCACGTCGTTTGCGTAGGAATCCGCCATCGCCTGCACGGCGTCCTCGGCCTGTACGCCCTCGCCGGTCGTGAGCGACTTGTAAGCCTTCTCCACGCGGTCCCAGTTGTTGTCGCGGTCCATCGCATAGTAGCGCCCGGAGAGGGACGCGACTTTGCCGACGCCGATCTCCTTCATCTTCTCCTCAAGCGCCGCCACGTAGCTCTTCCCGGATGCCGGAGGGGTGTCTCTTCCGTCCAGAAAAGCGTGGACATACACGTTTTCCAGACCGTTTTTCTTACACATCTCAAGCAGGCCGTACACATGCGTGTTGTGGCTGTGCACGCCGCCGTCCGAGAGCAGTCCCCACATGTGCAGGTCGGAGTTGTTTTTCTTGCAGTTTTCGATCGCGGCGAGAAGCGCCTTGTTCTCGAAAAACGTGCCGTCCTCGATCGCCTTTGTGATGCGGGTCAGATCCTGGTAGATGATGCGGCCCGCGCCGATATTCATGTGTCCGACCTCGGAATTGCCCATCTGTCCGTCAGGCAGGCCCACAGCCATGCCGGAAGCGTTGCCGGGCACAAACGGACACTCCTTCATCAGCTGATCCATCACGGGCGTTTTCGCCATCGCGATCGCGTTCGCCTCGGGATTGTCGTTTAATCCGTAACCGTCAAGTACCATCAAAACTACAGGTTTTTTGCTCATGTCTTTGTCCTCTTTTCTTACATATTTTATACCGCCCAAATCTCTGGCTTTGGACGGTTTATTCCGTCTTCGTCACATAGCCGTCCTCATCCAGCTTCACGCCCTTTGAGAGATATTCCTCAAACACGAGGATGCGCGTTTTCTCGGACTGCTCCGTCACAAGATACGTCTGCCACTGCTCCTGAATACAGGGGATAAAGCGGAATCGCAGCCCGCCGTCTTTTTCAATGATGACCTGGGCGACGCCGGTGTCCTTTTTCTTCACGCCGTCCGTGGGCGTGCTTCCAAACCAGAAATTGCCGAGGCTGTAAATGACCGGCACGTCCCCGATATACGTGATGCCCTGCAAACAGTGCGTGTGCCCGCCGATGATCGCATCCGCCCCCGCCGCCGCAAACTGCTCCGCCAGATTTACCTGATCTTTCTCAAAATAGTTGGTTCCCT
>CAMTZV010000161.1 GCA_947086625.1 uncultured bacterium
AAGAGGAGCCCGAGACGCCGGAACAAAAACAGCCGGCCGCAGACGGTGCGAAGCAGAAGGCGGCGGGAATGAGCCGTGAGCTGCGCTTTGCACTTGGCTGCCTGGCGGCACTTGCAGGCGTTGCGCTGCTTGCCGCCGCTGCGCTTGCCGCCGCGCGGGAGCGCGCACGCCGCCGGGAGGAGCAGATTTTGCGGGCGCTTGAAACCGGGCACTACCGCGACGCCGCAAACCGGATGAACCGAAGGATCTACCGGATGCTGCGGCGGCGCGTGACGGGCATCGGCGTAAAGGACGACGACGCTTACCGGGACGCCCTCGCCGGCCTTTCTGCCGAAGGCGACGCGGACACGTACATGCGCATCGTAAAGGAAGTGCGCTTTTCGGACAGGGAGCTGACGAAAGAGGACGCCGACGCGCTGTACGCGCAGTACCGGATCTATCGGGAAGCGCTGCGCCGCGGCAAAACGCGCCCGGCAGAATCGGCAGATGTATAGCCCCGGGAATCTGACTGTTCGTGGACGAAGCCACGGCCGTATCGGACAGGCATCACCGGACACAGCGGCACGTGTCCCGGGAATCCGACAGCCAGCCGACGGGGATCGATTGTTTACGGACAAAGACTGTTTGAAAACGCCGGTGCTTGGCGAGGTATTTTCGAGCTTAGCACCGCTGCGTTTGAAATCAAGCGGGAGCGTGTCTTTGCCGGGAACGATCGGTTTCCCGCCGGCGTGACCTACCAAAATTTTACAGAGAGGTGCACCCCCATGCCAACAAATGCAGAAATCGAGCAGAGCCTCCGAAAAAAATTCAAAAAGCCCCTCTTCTCCAAATTCGCGAAGGCACTCAACACTTACGACCTTCTGCACGAGGGCGACAGGGTCGCGGTCTGCATCTCGGGCGGAAAGGACTCGATGCTGCTCGCAAAGCTCTTTCAGGAGCTAAAGCGCCACCGGAAGTTCGAGTTTGGGCTGGAATTTCTCGTGATGGACCCGGGCTACCACGAGAAAAACCGCGCGATGATCGAGAAAAACGCGGCGCTCATGGACATCCCGGTCACGATTTTTCAGTCGGAAATTTTTGATTCGGTGTACGGGATCGAGAAAAACCCGTGTTACCTGTGCGCGCGGATGCGCAGGGGGTATCTGTACGCAAAGGCAAGAGAGCTTGGCTGCAACAAGATCGCGCTGGGGCACCACTACGACGATGTGATAGAAACTATTTTAATGGGTATGCTATACGGTGCGCAGGTGCAGACGATGATGCCGAAGCTGCACAGCACAAATTTTGCGGGCATGGAGCTGATCCGCCCGATGTATCTGATCCGCGAGGACGATATCCGGCACTGGCGGGACTACAACGGGCTGACCTTTTTGCAGTGCGCGTGCCGCTTTACGGAAAACCTTGCAAAGCCGGCTGAGCAGGGGCAGAGCGATTCCGCGCGCATCGAGGTCAAGAAGCTGATCGCGCAGCTGAAGGAGAAAAACCCGTTCGTGGAGGCAAACATCTTTAAGAGTGTGGAAAACGTGAACGTAAACACGGTGATCGCCTATAAAAAGGACGGCGTGACGCATCATTTTCTGGATCATTACGACGGGGATCAGACGACATGTTAAACGGTGCGCGGCCGGTGCAAAACAGTGTGCCTGCTTGCGCGAAACGCGCGGTAACTTTCACTGGCCGCGGATATACATATGCCTGTCCGTGCGCGGCGCGGGCGGCAAAAGAGGAAAAGGAAGAATCGTTTTATGGATGAATTACAGTTTGAAGAGCTGACGGTTGAAAAACGCACGTGGGTGACAGAGAAGCTGCGCGAGGACGGACGCAGCCTTTGCGAGTACACGTTTGCGGGAAATTACGCGTGGAGCAGGTTTTTTGCCCTGCGGATTGCTTCGTTTCGGGAGGGGGCGTGCGGTATGTTCCGTTACGAGCGGGAGCATGGCGATGTGTACAGCTTTCCGTTTGGCGGCGGCGAGGAGGACAAGCGCGCGATGCTTGCGCTTGTGGTGAAGGAATGCGAGGAGCGCGGAAAGACATTGCAGCTCTCACCGATCGCGCGCGCCGACTACGAGTGTCTGCGGCGCTGGTATCCGGGTGAGTTTCTTGCGGGCGCGAATCGCGATCTGAGCGACTATATTTACGAGCGGGAAAAGCTCGTGAACCTTTCGGGCAAGAAATTCCACGGCAAGCGCAACCACATTGCCCGCTTTAAGGACGGGGATGACTGGGCCTACGAGGAGATCACGGATGCCAACCGTGCGGACGCGCAGGCGATGATGAAGCAGTGGCGGGAAAACCGCAGGGCGGAGTGGAACATCGAGCTGGAGCAGGAGTTTTGCGCGATGATGACGGCGCTTTTGGAGATGGAGGCGTTGGGGCTTGCCGGAGGGCTTTTGCGCAAGGCGGGCAGGGTCGTGGCGCTGGCGATGGGCGAGCCGCTGAACGACGACACCTTTGTCGTCCATTTTGAGAAGGCGTTTGCGGATGTGCAGGGCGCTTATCCGATGATTAACCAGCAGTTCGCCGAGCACGCGGCGGAAGGGTTTACGTATATCGACCGGGAGGAGGACGCGGGCGATCCGGGGCTTCGCAAGGCAAAGCTGTCCTATCATCCTTTTAAATTAGAAGAAAAATATACGGCGATCCGAAGCGAGGTCGTGTTTGCCGACCCGTCGGACGAGGAAACGGTTCGTCAGGTGTGCGAGCTCTGGCGGCTCTGCTTTGACGACGGGGATTTTTCGGAATTTTATATGAAAGCGCGCGCGGATGAGCGAAACATGCTGCTCATTTACCGCGACGGGCGACCGGTTTCGATGGCGAGCTTTCTTCCCGCGGTCTACCGGACGGACAAGGGGGCGATCCCGGTGCGCTACGTGTATGCGGTCGGGACGCTGCCGGAATACCGCAGGCAGGGGCTTGCGGAAAAAATTCTCCTGTGCGCTGCGGGGCTGTGGGACGAGCCGCTCGTGCTCTCGCCCGCGGATGAAGGGCTGTATCGCTACTATGAAAAGATGGGATTTGTGCGGTGTTTTCGCGGAGAGGATGTGGGCGCGCGGCTGGCTCCGGTTACAGGCAGCCGCTGGAATTTCTGTTCGCAGCGGGCGCAGGCGGATGAGTACGCCGCTTTGCGGGACGACTATTTTTCAACGCACAGGCATGCGCATATCGGCTGGGACGCGGACGCGGTTGCGTTTGCCTTTGCGCTGAACGAGCGGGAGGGCGGAAGAAACCGCATCCTTGTCTCGGAGTCCTCGCCGCAGAAGAAGGAGCTGTTGATGTACAATGCAATCGGTCAGGAGCTGGTCATTTTGGAGACGACGCTGAGCGAGGAGATGCTCTCACAGCTTTTGCCGGAGCTGTTCGCGGAGACAGGCACAAGGCGCGTGCGCTATGAGATCCCCGGCGGGATGATGCGCCTGCCCGATCGCCTGAGGGGGTTTGCACTTCCCGCCGGAGGGTATCTGAATTTGACACTTGCATAATCATGTGTTTGACATAAAGAGGGCTATCATGTTATTTTGAGAGTAGAATTTTAAGCTGCAAGGGGGTGTTAGATTCCATGAATGTGACGACCGAGTGGATGATGCGGATGTGAAAGTAACGGCGACAGGTCAGATTGCACAGATGTATATTCGAAAGCAGGGGATTTTTACAGAAAGGAAAATTTATCCCTATGTGGATACAGCCGATCTGCGTCTGGATTTGCTGCCGAGGCTTCGGGTCATGGCGGCAAATAACAATGGAGGGCAGGAACATCCGTGGAGCAGTATGTCGGATGAGGAGCTTTTGAAAAGCGCCGGACTTTACAGAACAGACCGCGTTACAGGAGAACAGGGTTATAATCTGGCGGCAGTCATGCTTCTTGGCAGAGACGATGTGATTCAGGATGTAGTGCCGGCTTATCTAACGGATGCCCTGCTGCGGAAGGTGAATGTTGATCGCTATGATCGGATATGCAGACCAGTTGGGCTCCGGAGTAAGAAATCTGTTCAAATACAGTAAACATTATTCCGGGCAGGAGCCGGAATTTATAGAGGACGATATCTTTCGGATCATCGTGCCGTTAAACGACAGCTATTCAGACGCAGCAGTTGAAAACGCCACCCAATCAGCCGCGAAGACCACCCAATCAGGTGGGAAAACCACCCAATCGGCCGCAAAGACCACCCAATCAGGTGAGAAAACCACCCAATGGGCCACGCAGACCACCCAATCAGGTGAGAAAACCACCCAATCGGCCACCCAAACCACCCAATGGGCCGATCAGCAAATGATGATTCCAGTGTTAGAAGAAACATGTGATTATATGGTTACGAAGAAGGCACGGTTGAGCGGGGAAGAGGATATTATTTTATTGATCGAGCGGGAGCCGGGTTTATCGCAGAGACAGATTGCGGAACGGTTGGCGTTAAACTTAAACACCGTGAAATATCATATCCGAAAAATGCAAAAGCAAGGTAAAATAGAGCGTGCAGGCACTCCGCGCAAGGGAAAATGGATTGTGAAGTAAGCGCGGGCCAAAAAGGCAGGAGACTATGCTCCTACCTTCTGTACCTTTATCATATTTGTTGTACCGGAATGTCCGAGGGGCACGCCCGAGGTGATGACTACGATGTCGCCCTCGTCGATGTGTCCCTTTTGCTGTGAGCACTCGATGGCGTGGTTGAACAGATCGAGTACGTGGTGGCGCTCCTCCATGAGGATTGGCGTCACGCCCCACGAGAGGTTTAGCTGCCTTGCCACCCTTGCGCTCGTCGTGCAGGCGATGATATCCGACTGCGGGCGGTAGCGGGAGATCATGCGCGCCGCGTAGCCGGATTTTGTGACGGTGAGGATGGCGCGTGCGCCGAGATCCAGTGCAGTCGTGCACGTCGCGTGGCAGATCGCGTCGGTGATATCGGGGTTTTCGTCGCGCTCGTTATTGAAAAAGCGTCTACGGTAGTCGATGTCTTCCTCGGTGCGTTCCGCGATGCGCGCCATCGCCTGCACCGACTCGATCGGATAAGCGCCCGCGGCAGTCTCGCCGGAGAGCATGATCGCGCTCGTGCCGTCGTAGATGGCGTTTGCGACGTCCGTGACCTCTGCACGGGTCGGGCGGGGGTTTTTCATCATAGAATCGAGCATCTGCGTGGCCGTGATGACCTGCTTGCCCGCGGCGTACACCTTTTTGATAATCATT
>CAMTZV010000162.1 GCA_947086625.1 uncultured bacterium
CGTCTGTTAAAATATGAAAATCATGTGTGATACGAACGTCATCATCGATGTATTACTGGAAAGGGAACCTTTTGTGGAGGATTCTTACAAAGTTCTGAAACGATGTGAGGAACGCAAAATAGACGGTTTTGTATCAGCATCTTCTGTTACCGACATTTACTGTCTTGTAAGAAAACATACCCATAGCAATGATCTGGCATACAAGGCAGTCGGGAAGCTTTTGGAGATTGCCAGAGTATGCAGTGTTACGAACAATGATGTCCTGCTTACATTTCAGAAAAGGGCAAAGGATTTCGAGGATTGTCTTGTTGCTACCTGTGCCAGATCGATACACTGTGATTATATTGTCACCCGAAACAAAAGGGGTTTTGAAGGCTTTGGCATTCCAGCATTGACCCCGACTGAAATCCTGCTGCTGTAGAAGGCTTCAAATGACACAGGAGGGCCTGCCATGAAAAAAGATATCCTATATTTCATATTACTGTGCGCCGCAGTCCCGCTTCTGTTCCTTGGCATTTTCCTGTTTACCCGTGCGCGGACATCGGGGGGAGGATGCGGCGCGGGAGAATGAGGACTGTGAGGAGGAGTTCAGGGAGGACGGCCCGCCGACGGTTCAGTGGGACGATAAGCGTTATCGCTGGATGGCCTCAAGGGTCTATGAGGATCTTTTGTGCCCGGATGTGGCCGGGGTGATTTCCGAGGTCGTGGACGGGGCTGACCCGATTACAGAAAACGGCCAGACGAATATACCAATGCTCAGCGAGGGCGACAGGATCCGCCGTACCGCTTACGGGGATGCGATCGCTGTTTTTGTGGAGGGCCGATGGATCTGGCTCATGCTGGCGAAGCCGTTAGGGGAAGAGTTAGAGCCGGACGAGATTTTTTATATTCCCCAGAACGTATGGCGGCCGTTTGTGCCGGACGAAGGGTCGGAAAGGTCTGCGGGCGTGACGCTTGCCGCGGAGCAGGCAGTGATGGATGCAGAGACGTTTGCGGGCGCGCCGCACATCGCGCTCGTCTTGAAAAACAATTCGGATCATGCGATCTCGTACCGCCGGGGTGATTTGTACGTGCTGAAGGAGGTTGACGGCGAATGGTGCTTCTGGTTCGGCCAGACGGAGCCGGGGGATGTGTACTGGGATATTGCAGATGTGATTCCGCCGTCGCAGGAGGAACGGTTTCTCGCTCCGCTTGCAGAAGCAATTCCAGAGACAGAACGTGCCGCGGGCACTTACCGGGTCGGAATGTACGTGGATTGTGACGCCGTGACAAGCGGGTATGACGACGGCGGACGGGTGTTTGTGTATACGGAGCTCACGATTGAGTGACAAAAAATAGTCGGAGAAGCTTTTGCGCGTGCCGGTTGACAGATGCGTCTGTTTCGCATATACTTAAAGGGATGTTTTAATACATGCGTTGCAGAACGATTCGCGACAAGCAGGGAGGAATTCACATGCCGCCAAAAGCAAAATTTACACGGGACGAAATCGTGCAGGCCGGGCTGAATATCGTAAGGGAAAACGGGATAGAGGCATTGTCTGCCAGAGCGCTGGGCGCAGCGCTTGGCAGCTCCGCGAGACCGGTATTTACGGTTTTTCAGAGTATGGAGGAAGTGCAGGGGGAGGTGCTGGAAGCGGCGAGATCCCGCTACGACGAATATGTCAGGAGGGGACTGGAGCAGGAGCCGGCATTCAAAGGCGTGGGGACGCAGTACATTCTTTTCGCGATTCAGGAGCCAAAATTATTTCAGCTGCTTTTTATGACGGAGCAGAAGCAGTCTCCGTCGGTTGTCAATGTGCTGCCGATGATCGATGATAATTACGGCGACATATTGCGGTCTGTGCAAAACGGATATCAGCTGTCTGAGGAACAGGCGAAGCAGATGTACCGCCATCTTTGGATTTACACGCACGGCATTGCGGCGCTGTGCGCGACAAACATGTGCGTGTTTAGCGCGGAGGAGATCAGCGGGCTGATGACACAGGTGTTTCAGGGAGTGCTGAAGGAAATAAAGGGGGATGCCCTTGTCAATCGAGGGTAGCTGCTTTGTGCAGTGAAAAATCGCCATAGAAAAGCTGACCGGGCTGCCAAGGAGGCAGCCCTTTTTTTATGCGCAGGCCCGCATAGAGAAATTTGCTGCTAAAGCAGCATGCGGGCCGCGCGGCGAGCAGGGAGAAAATCTTCCCTACTTGATTTGTGCAATTTTACTCAAAATCGCCCTCGTTTTTTGTGAACTAATTTGATTGATTTCGGTTGATTTTGATTGAATTTGGTAGTATAGTAAATACAACAAGTCAAACATGAGCAAAATCATTTAAAATCAGTAGGAGGTGATCGTATGATCTATACGGTGACATTTAATCCGTCTCTGGATTACGTGATAACGGTCGACGACTTCAAATTGGGGCTGACCAACCGCGTAGGCTCGGAGGCGCTCTTCCCGGGAGGGAAGGGGATCAATGTGTCGATGGTGTTGAGAAACCTCGGCATTGAGAGCACCGCGCTCGGGTTTATCGCGGGTTTTACCGGCGAGGAGGTGAAGCGGCGGCTGGAAGAGATCGGCGTAAAGAGCGGCTTCATCCGTGTGGAAAATGGCTTTACGCGCATCAATGTGAAGCTCAAAAGCATCGACGGGACCGAGATGAACGGCAGAGGGCCGGACATCAGCGAGGAGAAGGTGCAGGTGCTGATGGACACGCTGGACGGGCTGCGGGAGGGCGATGTGCTGTTCCTCTCGGGCAGCATCCCGGCGTCGATGTCGGACGACGCGTATCAGAAGATCATGGAGCTTCTCGACGGGAGGGGCGTGCAGATCGCGGTCGACGCGACGAAGGATCTTCTTTTGAACGTGCTCGGCTATCACCCGTTCCTCATCAAGCCGAACAACCATGAGCTGGGCGAGATCTTCGGCGTGGAGCTGGCGACGCGCGAATCGGTCGTGCCCTACGCGAAAAAGCTGCAGGAGCGGGGCGCGCAAAACGTTTTGGTGTCGATGGCGGGTGAGGGGGCCGTGCTCGTCGCGGCCGACGGCTCGGTCTACGACGCGCCGGCGCCAAAGGGTACGCTCGTAAACGGTGTGGGCGCGGGCGATTCCATGGTGGCGGGCTTTATGGCGGGCTATATGGAAAAACAGGATTATCGGCACGCGTTTTACATGGGCATCGCGGCGGGAAGCGCCAGCGCGTTTTCGGAGCAGCTTGCGACAAAGCCGGAGATCGAGGCGGTGTACCGGCAGGTGGCACAACACTGCTTTACTGCAGACCGCCAGAATTTGCAGTAACACAGTATAAATAGCCGATTGACAAGCATGGGCAGTACGAGTAAACTTGTGTTAGCATTGATTTTAGACGGCAAAACGGTTCAATTTCATCACAGATCACATTTATAAAAAATTGGAGGACATAGATAATGAAGGAATTTAAATATACAATCACAGACCCCGAAGGAATCCACGCACGTCCCGCAGGACTGCTCGTAAAGGCAGCCAAGGAATTTAGCTGCGACGTCAAAATCGGCAAGAATGGCAAATTTATGAGCTGCAAGGCGATTTTCGGCGTGATGGGACTTGGCGTAAAGCAGGGCGAGGAGGTCACGTTCACCTTTGGCGGTGCGGATGAGGATGCGGCGTGCGAGGCGATCGGCGCGTTCATGCGGGAAAATCTGTAACAACAGTTCAGCCATCGTCCAGGAAATGTGCGAACCATGCTTGCATGAGTAAGCACATGACGCAGACGATGAGCGGAGCGCCCATTCATGAGCAGAGTTAGCTGCGTCAGCAGCGGGAAAGTGCCGCAGGCGCCTCTGCGAATGGCGCGGGCTGAACTGTTGCCAACTGTTACCACAAGGAAAAGGCAGGCAGATCATATGTTGACAAAGCAGCGGCAGGAGCTGATACTAAAGCTTTTGGAGGAAAAAGGGAGCATTACCGTGACGGAGGCAAAGGATATGCTCGGCGCATCGGAATCGACGGTGCGCCGGGATATCGTCGCGCTTGATGCGGAGGGAAGGCTCGTGAAGGTGTTCGGCGGCGCCGTTGCTTTGGACGGGGAGCGGACGGTCACGACGTACGAGTACACGGTCGCCCAGCGCTTTGAGTTAAACCGCGAGGAGAAGCGCCGGATCGCGAAATACGCGGCCTCCCTCATCGAGCCGGACGACTTTGTCTATCTGGACGCGGGAACGACGACGGCGCATCTTCTGGACTATGTGGAAAAAAACGGTGCGGCGTTTGTGACGAACGCGGTGGCCCACGCGCAGCGGCTGGCGGCGCGTGGGATCCGGGTGTTTTTGATCGGCGGCGAGCTGAAGGCATCCACGGAGGCGATCATCGGCAATCAGGCGATGCGCACGATCCAGAGCTATCATTTTACAAAGGGTTTTTTCGGCACAAACGCGGTGACAAAAAAGAGCGGCTGCACGACGCCGGACGCGAACGAGGCGACCGTCAAGCAGACCGCGATGGAGCAGTGCCGGGAGTGCTACGTGCTCTGCGACCACACGAAGTTTGATCTCGTAAGCTCGGTGACGTTCGCGCCGTTTTACGGGACGAATTTTATTACCGACCGGCGCGTGGGCGGCTACGAGGAATGCGGCAACATCCGCGTTGCGGGGGAGGAGCACCCGGCGCATGACGGCGAAGCGGTCGAAGGGAAGCCGCGCAGCGGGGAGGCAGACGGCGAAGCGGGCAAAAAGCCGTACAGCAGAGGGACAGGTGTTGACGGGGCAGGCACGAGAGAGCCGTAAACCGGCGGAAAGGAGCGGGGTATGAGGATCCGTTACGAGGACATGAAGCGCGAGTTTGAGCGCATTCTGATCAAAAAGGGAGTGGAGGAGGCGCGCGCGAAGGAGGCAGCGGAAATTTTTGCGGATTCAAGCGCTGACGGCGTCTATTCCCACGGCTATCTGCGGTTTCCGCGCGTTGTCGAATATATTGAAAAGGGCTACATCGACGTTCACGCGCTGCCGGAGACGGAGGTAAGCGTGGGCGCGGCACAGCGCTGGAACGGCCATCTGGGACTTGGCATGTTAAATGCGAAGCTGGCGATGGCGCGGGCGGTGGAGCTTGCGGGACAGTTCGGGATCGGCATGGTCGCGATGCACCACACGAACCACTGGATGCGCGGCGGCACCTACGGCTGGCAGGCGGCGGACCAGGGCTGCATCGGCATCTGCTGG
>CAMTZV010000163.1 GCA_947086625.1 uncultured bacterium
CCGCGCACCGCTCACAGGATGCGCAAAGACAAGCCTGCTGCTGCAGAGCGCAGGCGGGATTTTCTGTATACCCCTCGTATCATGTTTCGCGCCCGTCCCGATCTGTGCGGCACGCGCGCCGTACTTTTCATCGCCGCAAAGCGGGTGAGAAACCGCCGCAAGCTGAACGCGGATCTGATGATGTCTCCCGGTCAAAAGCCGGACGGCGAGCAGGCTCCTTTCCTCCGCGACGGCAAGCCGCTCGTAGGAAAGCCTTGCCTCCTTCCCGCCGGGCGTACCTGCGCCCACAACGCGCGAGCGGTTCAGCCTCCCGTCCCGCTTCAGCGTATGTACGAGCGTGCCGCCCTCCGGCGTCACACCCATCGCCGCTGCGAGATATTCCTTTGCGAAGTCCCCCGCCGCAAGCGACGCGCCGAGCAAGCCGGCTGCCCGCGGCGTCTTCGCTAGCACCAAAAGGCCCTCCACCGGCTGGTCAAGCCGATGGACAAGGCCGATATATGCCTCTTCACCACGCGATGAGCGGCGGTTTTTGAGCAGGCTTATCAGATCCTGCTGCCTGGGATTTCCCGTCTCAACCGCCAGAAACGGCGGCTTGTGAACGACGATCACGTCCGCGTCCTCAAACTTCAGCATCGACTCGATCCTCGCGTCTTTCATTTGCATACGCATCCTCTCTTTCTGCCTTATCACTGTACAGCTGCCAGATTAAAAACGCACTGATCGGCCCGAGCAGAAAACCGCCCCGCGAAAACACCTTGACCCCGACATAAATACTGACCAATACGGCCAGCGGCGGCACGCCGATCCGTTTCCCGATCAGCTTCGGCTCCAGCGTCTGTCTCGTAAAGCTCGTGATAAAATAGAGCGCCACAAACCATACCGCCGTCACATAGCGCCCGTTTAACAGCCGCCACAGCGCCCACGGCAAAAAGCATATGCCTGTCCCGAGAAAGGGCAGCGCGTCGCACACGCCGATCGCCGCGCCGATAATAAGCCAGTAGCGCTCTCTGGCCGCGAGCAGTCCGAGCATACATAATCCCGTGATCGCAGCCATAATCAAAAACTGCGCCTTCACGTAAGTCCAGCCTGCCTGCTTTAGCGTAAGCCCGAAGCCCTCATGAAACAGTGCTTTTGCCGCGCGCCCCGCTTTTTGCTTAAGCGCCTCAAATTCGTTTAGCATCAGCAGCGCGCTCACAAACGCCACCAGCACACAGGCGAGTGTCTTCAGCGTCTGTCCGCTCACATTTTTCCAGTTTTCCATCAGGCTTCCCGGGTCAAGCCGGAAGCTCCTCGCCTGCATCGTGTGCACGAGCACCGAATAATCACCCGGCTCCATCACCCAGCGCCCCGTCATATCGTGCAGCCGGTCACAGCAGGTGTTCCAGACGACGCGCCCCTGCGTAAGCACCCGCTGCGGCAGGCCGCAGCGCCCCGCATAGCTCCCACAGTAAAAGAGCAGATACCCCAGCCCGAAAACGAGCAGCAGCGCCATACAGACGCCGGCAAACAGCGCCAGAAAGCCTGCCAGCTCCCGCTTCGCGTGCAGTCTGCGCTCAAACCATCTCCGCAGGGGATAGAGCATAAGCGCCACGACAAAGCCAATACAAAAAGGGAATACCACCGGCAGCACATATTCCATCGCTACATACACAGCCAGGGTAATCCCTATCAGTCTGATCCATTGATAACATTTGAAAATATCCCGGTTTTGATTTCGTTCACTCATGCCCCTAGTATCTGCGGCACATCCGAAATTATGGCTGGTAGTTCCATCCGAATCTGGAAGCCGCCTGAAACCGGAAGCATTTATATCGAAGCAGCGTTTTTCACTGCCTGCGGCTGCTACCTTCCGATCACAGCCTCCACGCCCGAGATCATGCGTTCCGCCTCCAGCGGCTTTGCCATAAAGCCTGTCACGCCGAGTCCGCCGCCCTTCGTACACGTTTGGGGACTCACGTCCGCAGTCAGAAAGATCACCGGGATATCTGCCCACGCCGCGTTCGCGCGAATCTCCTTCATCACCGCAAAGCCGTCCATATCCGGCATGAGAATGTCAAGCAAAATCAGATCCGGCGTATTCTTCGCGAGATATGTCAATGCCATTTTTCCGGAGGGCATCGGAATCACCTTATAGGCGGGCGATAATATTTTCATCGCGTTGTTCAGATTTAATTTGTCGTCATCTACAACCAAAATTGTTTTCATCCTCTGTCCTCCTGTCTTCTAACCAATTAAAGCTTAAACCGGTAGCCGACACCCCAGATCGTCTCAATATACTGCGGCTTCGCCGTATTATATTCAATCTTTTCGCGGATCTTCTTAATATGTACCGTAACCGTTGCAATATCACCTTCGGGTGCCATTTCCCAAATTGTACTAAATAATTCCTCTTTTGAAAAGACCCGATTGGGATTTTCTGCTAAAAATGTGAGCAAATCAAACTCGCGGGACGTAAACGTTTTCTCCTCATCGTTGATCCAAACCCGTCTTGCCGACTTGTCAATGCGGATGCCGCGGATCTTGATCACATCGTTTTTTTTCTGCTCGGCGGCCGTAAGCGTTTCATAGCGCGCCAGATGCGCTTTCACCCGGGCCACCATCTCGCTCGGCGAGAACGGTTTTGTGATGTAATCGTCCGCTCCAAGCCCCAGACCGCGGATTTTATCGATATCATCCTTCTTCGCGGACACCATCAGGATCGGCACATTCTTCTCATGTCGGATCTCGCGGCATATGTCGAAGCCATCCATGTCCGGCAACATTAAATCAAGAATAAACATATCGAAATCTTCCTGTAATGCCCGCTTCAAACCCTCCCGGCCATTCTCCTCAATCTCAACCTCAAAGCTGCTGAGCTCCAGATAGTCCTTTTCGAGCTCCGCGATCGAAGTCTCGTCCTCAATGATCAGTATTCGCTTCATGCTTCCTCCTCTTCCTGTGTTTTGGCCCCGGTGATCTCATACTTGCGGATCACAAAGTACATGACCGTTCCGATGCCCTCCTTTGAGGTTGCCCAGATCTTTCCGCCGTGATCCTCGATAATCTTTTTCACAATGGACAGCCCGATGCCGCTGCCGCCGGTTGCGGAATTGCGCGACGCGTCCGTCCGGTAAAAGCGGTCAAAGATGTAGGGAAGATCCTTTGCGGCAATGCCGATGCCGTTGTCCTCGATCTCAACCTGAATAAAGTCGCCGACATCCTTGATGCGCATGTTGATGAGGCCGTGGGGTTTATCCAGGTATTTGACGGTGTTGTTGATAATGTTGCTGATCACACGCTTGAGCTGCTCCGGGTCCGCGATGATCGTGATGTCGTCCGCTGCGAAATTCATGTACTGGAGCCTGATATTTTTCGATTCGAGCTCCATCGAAAGCTCCTCCACGCAGTCGCCGAAATAGTCCGCCACATTGATCTTGTTGAAATTGTAGGGGATGCGGTTTGTGTTAATCTGCGAGTAGAGCGTCAATTCGTTCACGAGACGGGTCATCTCATTCGTTTTGTTATATATCGTTTTAATATAATGATCCATCTTCTCGGGCGTGTCCGCCACACCGTCGATGAGTCCCTCCACGTAACCGCGCACCGCGGTCAGCGGTGTCTTTAAATCATGGGAGATGTTGCTGATGAGCTCCCGGTTCTGCCGCTCGTTGTTCAGCCGCTCCTCCGAATATTCCTTTAAGCGCTTGCGCATTTCCTCGAAATTTTTGCACAGCTCCCCGATCTCGTCATTCGCCTCCGCCTCAATCGTGAAGTCAAGGTTATCCTCCATGATGTTTTTCGTCGCGAGCTGCAGGCGGCGGATCGGGTTTATCATACTGCTGTAGATCCAGATCGCCATCATGCTCGCAGTAAAGACAAGGATCAGGACAACGGATATCATCATGTCAACGATCATATCCTTTATCTCCGGCATCATCTCCTGCACGCTGCTGATAATGAAAGCGCTGCCCTCCTCGCCGTCCGAAAACAAAAAATCCACCTGCTTGATGATCGCATGATCCGCGCTGTCAATGTAAGCGCCCCAGTTCTCCTCGGCGTTTTCTCCCATATATTCCGGCAGATGATCCGGCACGAAATAATCCTTGTTGCCGCCCAGAAAGTAGATGTCCCCGCCCTTGCGCACGAGCAGGAACGAATTTTTTTCCGCCAGCGCGCCGTCCACCTCCCGCAGAAAGCTCACATCCTCAAGCTGCCCCGGATTGTTGTCCGCCAGCTCCACCAGCTTTTCGAAGTCCTTTTCCGTATAGCGGTTCAAAAGCTGTACCGTATTTAAAAGATAAGTATAATCGGTCGCTTCGATGCCGTAGTTTTCCTGCAGCTGCTTCATCTGGACATGGCGGAAGCCGTAAAATGCCACCCAGACAAGTACGATCGGGACGAAGATGATCGTGCAAAAGGCGATCAGGAGGCGGGTTTGTTGTTTCATATGACTGCTTTCTCCTGTAAGTTCGGGTAATATCACGCCGCCGCAGGAGCCGCTGTTTCCACAAAGACACGCTCTCGCTTGATAAAAACGCAGCGGATGCTAAGCTCGAAAAGACCTCGCTAAGCACCGGCGTTTTGATAACAGTCTTTGTTTGGAAACAGCAGTTCCCACGGCGGCTGATTGTTGGCTGCTTAAATGTATGAGTCAGATGTTGTCTGGTTA
Source organism: uncultured bacterium (assembly GCA_947086625.1). Lineage (GTDB taxonomy): Bacteria > Bacillota > Clostridia > Lachnospirales > Lachnospiraceae > W0P33-017. The sequence goes on from CAMTZV010000163.1 coordinate 4,649, forward strand.
TTGGCTGCACAGGGTGCGCAGCGCGTGTCGTACACGCCTGGTCACACGCTCTGGTAAAGCAATGCGCGGCTCGCCCTGAAAATCGGCTTACGCCAGATATTTCTTTAATGCGTCCACCTTGTCGAGCGCCTCCCACGGGAGGTTGAGGTCGCTTCTTCCGAAGTGGCCGTAGGCTGCGGTCTGCTTGTAGATCGGCCTGCGCAGGTCGAGCATCCTGATGATGCCGGCGGGACGCAGGTCGAAGTTCTCGCGCACGATCTCGACAAGCCTGTCGTCCGATACCTTTCCGGTGCCGAACGTGTCGATCATGACGGATGTGGGCTGTGCCACGCCGATGGCGTAGGAGAGCTGGATCTCACATTTGTCCGCAAGCCCCGCCGCAACGAGGTTTTTCGCCACATAGCGCGCCGCGTAAGCTGCGGAACGGTCAACCTTCGTGCAGTCCT
>CAMTZV010000164.1 GCA_947086625.1 uncultured bacterium
CTTCAGGTGCCTGTGGTAGCAATATCGTGTGGGTTCAAGTCCCATCTTCTGCATTTTACGACGCGAGGTCAACCGGAATGGTTCAGATCCCGCGTCGTTTTCTGTTTCTCCACTTTCCGTGTTACTTTTCACATGGCATACAGAACCGTTTGTTAGCACTCACTCAAAAAGAGTGCTAATTTTTTGTTGACATTTATCTCCGGGCGCGTTACACTAGGTAATGACATTCGATGATCTTCCGATAACGATGATCCAAACAAAAAAACAAGAAAACAAGGAGTGATTCACATGAGTGAGAAACACGGAAATCTTTCCATTAACAGCGAAAACATTTTTCCTATCATCAAAAAATGGCTCTATTCCGATCAGGACATTTTTTACCGTGAGCTTGTGAGCAACGGCTGCGACGCTATCACGAAGCTCAAAAAGCTGGACATGATGGGCGAGTACGAGCTGCCCGCGGACTATAAGCCGAATCTGCAGATCGTCGTTGACCCCGACGGCAAAAAGGTCACCATCACCGACAACGGGCTTGGCATGACCGCAGACGAGGTCGAGGAGTACATCAACCAGATCGCTTTCTCCGGCGCGACCGACTTCATCAGCAAATACAAGGACAAGGCGAACGAAGACCAGATCATCGGCCATTTCGGTCTCGGCTTTTACTCCGCGTTCATGGTTGCCGACGAGGTACACATTGACACCCTCTCCTACCGAAAGGACGCGAGCGCCGTTCACTGGGAGTGCGACGGCGGCACCGAATTTTCCATGACAGACGGCATCAGGGAAGAGGTCGGCACGACGATCACCCTGTTTTTAAACGAGGACTGCCTGGAATACGCCAACGAGTACCGCGCGCGCGAGGTGCTGGAAAAATACTGCTCCTTCATGCCTACCCCGATTTTCCTCAGCAAGGCAAACGCACCGGAGGAATACGAGACAATCGACCCCGCCGACAAGCTCGACACCGACACCGTCATTGAGACGATCGTAGAGGAGGCAAAGACCGAGGAGAAGGAAAACGAGAACGGCGAAAAGGAGATCGTCGAGGTTTCCCCCGCCACAGAGAAGCTCAAAATCGTAAAGCGCCCCGTTCCGCTCAACGATACGACGCCCCTGTGGGCGAAAAACCCCAACGACTGCACCGACGAGGAATACCGGAAATTTTACCGCGACGTCTTCCACGATTACAAGGAGCCTTTGTTCTGGATTCACCTGAACATGGATTATCCGTTCAACCTCAAGGGAATTTTGTACTTCCCGAAGATCAACACGGAGTATGATTCCATCGAGGGGACGATCAAGCTGTACAACAATCAGGTGTTTATCGCTGACAACATCAAGGAGGTCATCCCGGAGTTTTTGATGCTCTTAAAGGGCGTCATCGACTGCCCCGACCTGCCCTTGAACGTTTCCCGCAGCGCGCTGCAAAACGACGGCTTTGTAAAGAAGATTTCCGAATACATCACGAAGAAGGTGGCAGACAAGCTCATCGGCATGTGCAAGACCGAGAAGGAAAGCTACGAGAAATACTGGGACGACATCAGCCCGTTCATCAAATTCGGCTGCTTAAAGGACGAGAAATTCTGTGATAAGATGAACGATTATATCCTGTTCAAAAATATCGACGACAAATATCTCACCCTGCCGGAAATCTTAAAACCCGTCGAAGAAGAGAAGCCGGACGACGAACAGGCAGAGGGCGAAGACACCGCCGACACAGAAGAAGCGGCTGATACGGAAAGCGCGGAGAATACAGACGACGCAGACAAGGACGATTCCGCGGAGGAATACAAGGACGAGCGCTCCGTCATCTACTATGTGACGGACAAAAACCAGCAGAGCCAGTATATTAACCTGTTCCGCGAGCAGGGAACCGACGCCGTCATCCTCGACCACAACATCGACAGCTCCTTTATCACGCAGCTCGAGCGCCGCAACGACAAATACAAGTTCATGCGCATCGATGCCGACGTGACCGATACGCTCACCGAGGAGACCTCCGACGACGAATTGAAGGATGCAACCGACACCTTAAAGGATGTCTTTTCCAAAGCATTAAACAACGACAAGCTCACGATTCAGGTGCAGAAGCTGAAAAACGCCGACGTTCCTTCTATTATTACGCTGTCCGAGGAGGGGCGAAGGATGCAGGACATGATGAAGATGTACTCCATGGGCGGCATGGGCATGGACGCCTCCATGTTTGGCGGCGATTACACGCTGACGTTAAACTACAACCATCCGCTCGTACAGTATATTTTGAACAACAAAGAGTCCGAGCACACCTCGATGTTCTGCGAGCAGCTCTATGACCTTGCCATGATCAGCAACCAGCCCTTAGCGCCGGAGGCCATGACAAAATTCATGAAGCGCTCCAACGATATTATGCTGCTACTCACAAAATAAACTGTTTCTGTTTCAGGCATTCAAAGGGCCGCGCGCATTGCTGTGCGCCGGCCCTTAGTGTCTGCTTCTCCTATATTTTTTTAGACATTTGCAGACAGACTTCGCTCGACCTGCAAAAATTCCTCCTCCGACAAATTTCACATTGTCTGTATCTTCCCTTCCAGCGCCTCATAATCCCCGTCAAACACAATGCCCTGCATACCGGCTTTTTTCGCCGCCTCTACGTTCTCCGGGCGGTCGTCGACAAAGAGGCATTCCTGCGGAATGAGCCCGTACGTCTCGCACAGCAGCTCATAAATTTTCACATCCGGCTTGATAAGATGTACGTCCGAGGAGACTACAATCCCATCGAAAAGCTCACATCCGAAGCGCTCCGGAAAATAACTGTGAAAGCGGTTGCACGCGTTGGAGAGCACATACAGCCCGAAGCCCTCCGCCCGACGTCTCCGGCAAAACTCCTTTGCCCCGGAAATCGGCTCCATGCAGATATCCCACTGCTCCACGCATGTTTTGAGCTTCGGGTGAAGCGCCTCCGGCAGCAAGGGGCGCACCCTCTCATAGCGCTGCTCGTTTGTGATCTCGCCCCGGTCGCCCAGCTCCCACGCCTCCCCCTGAAAGAGATGCGTTAAAATCAGCTCCTTCTCGCGCTCGTTCTCGCACGTCCGGTTTAAAATTACAAACGGGTCGTACGCGAGCAGTACATTTCCCATGTCCATCACAATATTTTTTATCATTATACCTATCCTTCCGCACACCAGATTCATCCGCACCCACGCAGAGCGTTTTGTCCGCCCTTTGGCACAACCCGCTACATCCGCTCCAGTTCCGCAAGATCGCGCCGCGTCCACTGATATTTTTTCAGATCCACCACGCCATCCGCGAGGGAGACACCCTCCGCCTCCAGCAGCTCGATCTGACGGTTGCCGCCGCCAAAGGCAAAAGCGGACGACACCTCGCCCAGACGGTTGACGACCCGGTGGCACGGAATGTGCCCGGGATCGGGGTTGACATGCAGGGCATAGCCGACAACGCGCGCCCAGCGCCTGTTTCCCGCCAGCGCCGCGACCTGCCCGTAGGTCGCCACCCTGCCCTTTGGGATCTGCCGCACGACCTCATAAATCTTTTCAAATGTGCTTTCCTTTTCCATTTTTATCCTCTCCCTGTCCTGCCCCGCAGCCATGCGAGCAGCCTGTGGATCGGGTCGCGAAGCGGCAGCATCCAGAGCCACAGCCCGAAAAAAATGCGGTATCCCACATGCTTCACCGAATACGGCCTGCCGTTTCTCGTCCACGCCACGAGCACGCCCCGCAGCTGCTCTGCAAAAACCGGCCCCTCCACGACGCTCTGGTTATCCCCGACCATGTAAAACATGTCGCCCCGGCGCTTACAGATCCGGTGCATGACGAGCAGCCCGCCCGCCTGCGCGGTCCTGCGGTAGACGACCACGTCGCCCCGGCGCAGCTTTCCTGCATCTGCCGGCGCGACGACCGCCTCATCCTCCGGCGATACAAACATCGGATACATGCTCGTCCCCTGCGGCACAAACCGCACCGTCCTTCCCGCCAGAAGAAGCTTCTCAATATCGTAGCGCGGCGCATTGCCGCCCTTTTCTTCGCCCGCAGCCCCGTTTCCCATACTAATTCCTCTTCTCCATATGCCCTGCCGCGCCCCGGAGGCAGGCTCTGCCGTTGAATTTTAGTATATCATTCCCGCCCCGAAAATGCTATAATGAACCGGAAGAATATTTTTAAAGGAGATCCCATGAAAATCCAGGAAGGATACGTCCTGACCCGCCTGTCCGGCGAGTCATACCTGCTGCCCTACGGGCAGAATATTGCCGCTTTCAAAAAAGGCATGAAATTAAACGCCTCGGGCTGCCTCCTCTGGGAGGCGCTCTGCGCCGGAAAGGAGGAGCACGAGCTGCTGCCGCTGCTCGCTGCCCATTATGAGGCAGATGAGGCGGACGAGCCGCAGCTTCGCGCGGACATTGCGCAGTTTCTGGACAGCCTGCGCACGTACGGCATCGTCGGCCACACGGCTCCCTGTCTCTGCTTTGCGTCGGAAAATGCACGCACCTTTTGCATCGGAACGGTCACGATGCGGCTCGCATTTTCGGATGCATACATCGCGGAGGAATTTCTCACGTTTGAGAAACGAGGAGATACGGCCGCCGACGTGCCCGCAGACCTGACCGTAAGCCTGCGCTTTGACGCGCCGTCCACGCGCCCGGTCGGGAAGATTCTCGTGCGCAGCGCCGACTTTCTTGCGATTGAAACGGCTGACGGCTACTGCCTGCTCTTTCCCGGCTCACCGGATATCGTCGAATGCCAGCTCGATCGAGGCGCGCGCTTTGCCTGCTTTTACTGTCGTGATACGGACAGTGAAACATGTGCGGAAGCGCTTTTTCACGGCATCCGTTTTGTCTTCCTCATGCGTGCGCGCGCCCACGGGCTCTATGCCATTCACTCCGCGTCGCTTCTCTACCGCGGACAGGCGTGGCTGTTTTCCGGCATGTCCGGCACCGGCAAGTCCACGCACACGAATCTCTGGAAGGAGCGCTACGGCCTCCCCCTCCTAAACGGCGACTTAAATCTGATCGGGATAAAGGACGGCGTACCGCTCGCCTACGGCCTGCCCTGGTGCGGCACGTCCTCCATCAGCACGACAGAAACATATCCCCTCG
>CAMTZV010000165.1 GCA_947086625.1 uncultured bacterium
AACGCGCCGGTTGTGCTTAAGGTCGATCACCTGAATGCGGGCAAGATGGTGCAGGATGTGAGCTTTGAGCTGCACAAGGGCGAGATTTTAGGCTTCTCCGGGCTGATGGGCGCCGGGCGCACCGAGACGGCGCGCGCGATTTTCGGCGCGGACCCCAAGGAGAGCGGCGATATTTATATCAACGGGCAGAAGGTGACGATCAACAACCCGCAGGACGCAGTAAAATGCGGCATCGGCTATCTCTCCGAGGACCGCAAGCGCTACGGAATCGTCGTACAGAAGACCGTTGCGGAAAATTCCACGATGGCATGTCTCGAGAATTTTATGAGCGGCCTGTTTATCAATAAGGGCAAGGAGAAGAAGGTTGCGGAGGAATATGTGGAATCACTCGCGACCAAGACGCCGAGCGTGGAGCAGCTTGTCGTAAACCTCTCCGGCGGAAACCAGCAGAAGGTCGTTATCGCAAAGTGGCTCATCAACGACTGCGATATCCTGATCTTTGACGAGCCGACCCGCGGTATCGACGTCGGCGCGAAGAATGAGATTTATAAGCTGATGAACAAGCTGGCGAGCGAGGGCAAATCGATTATCATGATCTCCTCCGAGATGACGGAAATCTTACGTATGAGCGACCGCGTGGTTGTCATGTGCGAGGGCAGAAAGACCGGAGAGGTCCGGATTGAAGAGGCGACGCAGGAAGCGATCATGAATCTGGCGACCCGTGAGATCAATTAAGGAGGAGGGAACCATGAAAAAGAAATCATCTATTTTAACAAGTCAGAAGTTCATCGTACTCCTGGTAGTGATTGTGCTGTTTGCATTTTTCAGCATCGCCAGCCCGAGCTTCCGGCAGTATTCGACGATTATGAGTATTTTAAATTACTCCTACTACATCGTGCTGATGTCAGTGGGCGTGACCTTTCCGCTTATTACCGGCGGTGTAGATCTCTCCATCGGTACGGGCCTGATCGGCTATTCGCTGGCGGGCGGCTATCTGATTACGCAAAAGGGCTGGCCGGTAGCGGCAGGCTTGCTTGTCACGATTTTACTTGGCGTTGTGATCGGTACGTTAAACGGTGTGCTCGTCTCCTTTATGGAGCTGCCCCCCTTCCTGGCAACGCTCTGTACGTGCATGATTACGAGAGGACTCGGATCGATTTTCTCCAAGGGCTTTGGTATCTCGTGGCCCGCGGCGGGAGCGCCCGGCGGATGGTTCCGCAGCATCTTTAAGATCACGACTGGCAGCAATATGCAGATTCCGCTTGGTTTCCTGTGGATGCTTGTCATTGTGGCGCTCATGGCGTTCGTGCTCAACCACACGAGACTGGGGCGTTACACGATCGCGATCGGAAGCAACAAGGAAGCGACAAGGCTCTCCGGCGTAAACGTAAGATTTTACCACACAATGGCTTATGTGATCTCCGGCCTGTTTGCAGGACTTGCAGCAGTTGCCTACTCTGCGATCTTTGCGACGGTACAGCCGGGCACGGGCGCAGGCTTCGAGCTTGAGGCGATCGGCGGCGCGATCATCGGCGGTGTTTCCGCAAGCGGCGGCGCCGGCTCAGTCGAGGGTTCCCTGATCGGCGTGTTTGTCATCTGCCTGTTAAAGACGGGGCTGCCGTTTATCGGCCTGCAGGCAAACTGGCAGCAGATTGTCACCGGTCTTGTGCTGATCGGCGCGGTTATGGTGGATATTCTCAAGAAAAGAAAAGCAGAAGTTCACTGAATGGACACAATTATATGATACAGTTCAACACGATATAAGGCCGGCAGTCGGTTTTATATAAATACCTGATAAGGTACAAAAAAAGGAGGACAAAGAAATGAAAAAGAAAATCTTAGCAAGCCTTTTGTGTGTAGCGATGGCTGCAACAATGGTAGTTGGATGTGGTTCTGACGACGGCGCGAAGACAGACGCACCGGCAGATACCCCCACAGACGACGCGGCAGACGAGCCCGCAGACGAGCCGGCAGATACGCCCACAGACGATGCGGCAGACGAGCCGACGGACGACGCTGCAAAGGACGGCGGCTATCACTTCGAGATCATCGTAAAATCTTACCAGTCATCCTACTGGCAGGCAGCCGTTAAGGGCGTTGAGCAGGCAGCAGAGGAGCTTGGCGTAGTTGCAAACTGCACCGGCCCGAACGCAGAGAGCGATATCGCAGATCAGGTTAACATGCTCAACAACGCGATCAACGCGGACGGTGTTGACGGTATTGGCCTTGCGGCTTGTGACCAGTCCGCATGTCTGGATGCTTTACAGACCGCAATGGATAAGGGTATCCCGGTTGTATGCTTCGACTCCGGTATTCCGGATGCTCCCGAGGGATCTGTTCTCTCTACCGTTGCAACCGATAACTACGGCGCAGGTGCTACCGCAGCAGAGAACCTTTACGCAGGCTTAAAGGATAAGATCGCAGGGGCAAGCGCTCCGGTTCGTATCGGCGAGGTAAACCAGGAGGCTACTTCCGAGTCTATCATCAACCGTGGCCTTGGCTTCATCGACAAGTTCGCTGAGCTGGCAAAGGCTGACGGCAAGACCGTTGCTGTTATCGGAAACGACAAGTATGTCAACGACGCAAAGGCTGAGACCGTTGCAGAGGCAGACGCAGACATCATCATCGAGGTTGCGGTTCCCGCACAGACAACCGTTGAGCTTTGCGCAACCGAGGCTTCCGCAATCATGAACAAGGCTGACGTAATCGGTATGTTCGGTTCCAATCAGGTAGCGGCAGAGGGTATCTTAACCGCTAACGAGACGATCAACAAGTTAGGCACTGATCCTGAGACTTCTATCCTGGCAGCAGGCTTTGACGCTGGTTCCGTAATCAAGGGCGCGATCACAGGCGGCACGATGTACGGCGCAGTTACACAGTCTCCGCTGGCAATGGGTATCACGACCGTTCAGACGCTGTACGCGATCGCAAACGGCGAGTCTGTAGATGATATCCCGACCGAGGGCTACTGGTACAATGCAGATAACATGAACGATGATTCCATCGCTCCCAACCTGTACGACTAATCCGGCCAGACAGGATAAAATGAGTAAGTAAGAGAAGAGGCTCCGCAGCTTGCGGGGCCTCTTTTTTCTTTATTCGATCGCTTCGATCGCCTCGACGATGTTCATACGGGCGATGGCGCGCAGCGGAACGGCAGTTGCGAGCAGACAGGCCGCGACGGAGACGAGGGCGGCGGCCGCAATCGATGAGAACGGAACGGGTACAAGCGTAAGCGTGTCCGTCCGGGCGGCGTTTACGAATACGGTGCAGACATAGCCGGATACCGCGCCGATGACGGAGGCGTAAATGCCGTAGTATGCGCCCTCCCACAGAAAGGTCCTGTAAAGGCCCGCCGTGCTCATGCCGATGGCGCGCTGCATCCCGATCTCGGCGACGCGGGTGTGGATGCTGCTGTAAACCGTGTTAATGATGTTCAGCACGCCGATGACGCCGACAAAGGCGATGAGCGCCCAGCAGAGCAGCCGGGTCTGTTCAAAGCTTTCTGCCGTCTGCGCGTCGGACATGCGGTACGAGAGCCAGTGCGTGCCGGATTCCTGTTCGCAGAAGGTATCCAGCCAGGTCTCAAACGCGTCCGTGTCGGCGTTTTTTGCCAGAGTCGGGTAAACCTCCGAGTAGCGGTCGTTTCCGACGACGGAGTTGTAGATATCGTCCGCTACGATGACCTGTACGCCGTTGATGAAGCCGCTGTTATTGACGGCTACAGGATTTTCCGCCAGCCCGGCCACGCGAAGCTTTTTCCCGTTCAGTTCCACCGCATCGCCGACGGAAAATTCGGTGTAGGAAATGTCCATGCCCTCATAGGAGATCGGAATCGGATTTTTGATGATGCAGGCGTCTCCCGCCGCCAGCGCGGCGCAGTCGGCCTCGCTTAGATCGGGGGCGTATGTGAACAGCCGCTCTTCGTCGAGCGCTGCAAGCTGCAGCGTCTCATGCGACTGCACGGTGATATCCGTCTCAAAGGGAAGTGTTTCCTCGAACGGGTTGTAGACCGTGAGCTTTGCCGTGGCGAGCGCATCGACTGCATCCTGCCCGCGCAGCGCTTCGACGCCGTCCGCGCTGATGCCCGTCGTCTCGTTTGTGACGGCATAATCGCCGGTGTGCAGTGCCTGCACGGCCTCGCTCGCGTCGAGCAGGGCGGTAAAGCTCTGAAGCGCGACAAAGACGGTGATGCTCATGACAAGCGAGAGGATCGTGATTGCCGTCCGCCCGCGGCTGCGCTTTAAATTCAGCCTTGCGCAGTAGGCCTCAAAGCTGCGGATGCGGCGCTGTTTCTTAACTCTGCGTTTGATTTTTGCTGTCTGTCCGGACATCGCGACGGTCGGGGAAACACGGGATGCATAGCGCGCCGCGGGAAACGCGGCGCTCATGGCAAACAAAAGCGTCACGGCAGTAGACAAAAGCAGGGGCAGCGTGCCGCCTGTGCCGGAGGTGCGGATGGCGTCCTGTAATTCCCCGGCAGTGTTCACCATGAAAAGTGCAGGGTTGAGCGTGCCGGTCGCAGCCGTCAGAACACCTCTCGTGCAGAGTGTGCCAAACAGCAGGCCAATCGGAATGCCGATGCCGCAGAGGATGAGAAGCTGGAGGCTGACGAGGCGGTAAATCTGGCGGCGTTCCCCGCCGAGTGCGCGCAGTGTGCCGTAGGAGCCGATGCGCCGGGTGACGGATATTTTTAATATGTTGTAGATGACGAGTCCCGCCGCAAACAGCACGAGCGCGCCGACCAGCAGGCAGGAGAGCGCCAGAAACGGGAAGCCGTCGTCGCGGGACGCGTTCTGTGATTCCTGTGCATAGGGGATGGAAAGCGCGTCGAGCACGACCCAGTTGTACTGGATATAGCGCGCGTCGAGGGAAAGCCCCTCCGCCAGCTCATCGATGACACCCTGGAAGCCGGCCTTTTCCCTTGTTTTAAAATCGACGGACCAGAGCCGGTATGCGGGTGGGAGCAGTGTCGCGGCCGTCCCGCTTCCGACGATGCTCCCTTCTCCGCGCTGGCATTCAAGATTGCCGC
>CAMTZV010000166.1 GCA_947086625.1 uncultured bacterium
GTCCTTGCTGTTGCAGGAAGGGATTGGCGGGAGCTGGAGCGCGGGCGGCAGCAGGCGTGGGAGGAGATGAGTCTCCCGGCGCATATGGCGCTTTATGAGGCGCAGGAAATTCCCCGGAAGGAAGCCATGAAGCTCGTGGCAAAGGATCGGGGAATTTCCAGACGTGATGTTTATCAGGCGCTTCTTGCAGAGCAGCCTCACGCGTGAAGTTCAGCCGTGAAGGTCATCGGGTGTGTGGAGGTACTGAACAATTATGAGAGGTAAATATTTATCTATAATGGAAAAAGGTGCGGGCCCGATTGCAAGAAGCGCCTGATGAAACGCTTTGTCTGTGCAGGCATCACCGTATTGTTGCTTTGCGGCGTCCAAAAGCGCCGAAAATTCGAGGTAGCCGACATAATACTTCAAGTAGTTTGCAGGTGTCTCAACGACAAGTTCATACACATGATCTGCGGTTTCTTTTGACGTTATTCCATAATCCGACAAAAATTCCTGTACTACATCGCGATTCCATCCCTGGCTGTGGACGCCGATATCGATGGAGGCGTAAAGGCTTAAGGTCGCCGCGGCGTTGAGCTGAAGGGCGCGTGCAACCTGTTCGTCAAGCCCTGCGTAATAGTAGGATTGCATTTCAACGTAGGTCGCCCAGCCTTCCGTGTATCCGCCGAAGCCGAGTATATGGCGCAGCGGCGAAAAGCCCTGTGCGTAGGAGCTGACCGTCTCGTAGAGGTGGCCGGGATAGCCCTCGTGTGCGAGGGTCGTGAAAAGCTCCAGATCGGTGCGCTGATGAATGGGGTTTATGTAAATATTGTTTTCGTCCGGGTCATCCAGCGGCGCGGTCAGGTAAAAGGCGGGGGAGAGAAAGCTCTGCATCGCGGGCTCCACCGTTTTTACTTCATAAGTATTGTCCGGGGCGTCGGGAAAATCGCGCGTCATCGCTTTTTTCAGGTGCTCAAGCATCTGTTCAGGCGAGTCGAAGCTTAATTTCACATTTGACATTAAAGACAATATATTCGGGTCATATTTAATTATTTTTGTCAATTCAGACATATTTTCCTGTCTTTTATCTGCAATCAGTTGATCCAGCTCTGCAACCTCACGTGCGCTTGCAGTCGTCTTTTTTACCAGATAGGCATAGTAAGAGCTGCCGTCCGAAAGATGGCAGAGGCCGCCGTCGTTTTCCGACGTTTCGCGCAGGCGGGAGAGCACGTCGCGCAGGGCGTCGTACGCCGGTATGAGAAATTCATTGATGCGCGTCTCGTGTGCCTGGATGTATTCGTTTTGCTGTGCCTCGGAGAGCCCCGGAACAGCTTTCAGCTTGCCGGGAAAGGTTTCACGCAGGCATGAAAAGGCGGGCGCATCCAGAAGAGACGAGATCTGAGAGATGATGTTGTCCGCGGCAAATGTCGGCATAAAAAGCCCCTTCGCCGCTTTTTTCTCCTCAAAGTCCGCGATCTGGTTAAAGTAGCCCGGGACCTTCTCCAATAGCGCCAGATAGTCGTCCACGTCACGGGCTTCCCGGAAGGCGTATTCCGCCATGAGTACCGGAAGCTCCGCCTGAATGCCGTTGATCGGATTGAGCGGCTCTTCGTAATAGTAAAAATCGCAGCCCGCAAGGTTTTGCTCCAGCGTGTAGGAGAGGATATCATAGGTCAGCTGTTCATCCAGAGAGAGCGATTCATAATCAAAGCTCTCGCACATCGAGCGAATGTTCTCACAGGAAAGGCGCGTGGAGAGAATGTCGGACTCGTCGAGGGAACCGAGGGAGATCTCGTAGTTTTCGATACCGTAATCCCCGGGGTGTGCGAGCGTATAGTGCAGCCCGATCGTATCGCCCGCGAGCTGCTCCTGAAAGAGCATCGTTGTATAGGAAGTGAAATCCGGCTTTTTTTTCGCTTGTAATGAGGAAAAAGCAGACATGCTGCATGTGAGAAGTATGGCGGCGCAGAGTCCCAGACCTAATAACCGGAGTCCAATTCCTATTTTTTTGTTTTCACGTTTGATCTTTTCCATTGCGCTTTCTCCGGGACTATGCTAGAATAAAGCCCTAATTCTAATGTCTTTAGATTCTATGTTCCAGATCCCGCAAGTATGAATTTCAATCGGTATGAATTTCAATCAGCATGAATTTGAGAAGGAGGATTCGCATGATAAAGCGAGACCAAAGGCTTAGCGGGTTTTGGGGTACCATTTTTCTGGCAGCCTGTCTGCTGTGCCTGTGCGCGCCCCTGCGCGCGGCGGCTGAGAGCGGGACGGCGGAGCTGTACAGGGAAAATCTGCGCTTTGATTCACAGGGAAATCTGCGCATGACAACGCGCGACAAAAAAGCGGAGGGCGGCGTGCGCTACCGGACGATCGGTTGGGTGATGCGCCGCACGAAGGAGACGGCGGGAACAGGCGGGACAATCCGTCTCAAGTTGGAGGAGGGTATTTCAAGGCCGGATCCGGATGATCCCGGCTATGTGTATACGTATTTTAAGTGTGAGCGGGATCTGATCTTTGCAAAGATCGGCGCGGCCTCGGCGGACTGGCAGATGGATCTCTATCAGAACGGGGGTTACGTCTATCTCGACGCGATCATGACGGTCGTGGAAAACGGCGTGGCGGCGGGCCGGATGGAGGCGAGCGGCGTTTTGCACGGGGAGGTCTACACGACGGCCGCGGGCATCATGAACGCGCGGGACTGGGCCGACCCGCAGGCGCTTCTGACGCACTACGGGAAAGCGGTGTATTTTCCGGCGGTTCCCGAATTGCTTGCACCTGCGCCGGGGGAGGACTACGAGGAGGGTATATTGTTTCGCTACGGGCAGGCGGAGTGCGGCCGCGAGAATAAAATTTTTGTCCGCGCGCCGGAGGGGGATTTTGACGTGGCAAAGGGCATTCCGACGGGGGAGGAGCTTTGCGCGGGCGGACAGGCGCAAAAGTATTACTATGAGGGCGTGCTGCGACACTATTACGGCACGGCGGCAATTCCGGTGGAGGTCGAGGTGACCTACAGCTATCCGGTGGAGACAGAGGAGGGCGTCGGGACGGGATACGTCACGAAAAGCTTTGTCTATCCGGTGGAGCGCGCCTACTCCTATTACCGGATCGAGCGGTTGTCGCTCTTTCGGATTCGGGACGTTTTCATCGAGAACGGGGCGTTTCCCGTCTCTCCGATGGAACTGCGGAATGTGTACGTGCCGCGCGTGACGCTGGAGCAAAACCGCGACAGCTATATGGAGCTTCCGCGGTGCCGGGTGTCTTTATATGGCGGGAGCCTTTTGGACGGGGGCGGGCTGACAGCCGCCGGGCTTGAGGCGGCGGCCGAACAGGCGGCGGGCGATATCTGGGTGCGCAACGACGCGTTTTTTATCGACGGGGAAATGATTTTGGACGGCTCGTTTGTGAGGCAAAGGACGCGGGAAATGGAAAAGCAGAGCGGCGCAAGGCTTCTCACACTTTCCGCACAGACGGCAGAGATCCCTGACACGAAGCGAAACGACGTGTACGAGACGTATGCGTCGGCGGTTTACGAGGAGGTTTTTGAGCGAAGGAAAGAGGAGCGGGCGGTCACAAATGTCAACGCCGTCACGGTGCACACGCCCGTCGTATGCAAGGGCGGGGTCACGGACGATATCGCCCACAACCAGCAGGTCGTTCCGACGAGTCACTGCAGCCTGATTCTGGGGCGGAATTTTGAGGTTGGGATCTCGACGTTCGGGAAGCATAAGGAGCAGCCGGGCTACGGCGTGCGGGATTACGGGAAATACACGAAGCTGCTCCAGGTGCGGTTTCCGTTTGAGGTGTACGACGGTGAGACGTGGATCGCGGCGGATCGCTGGATCGATTTGACGCGGGAGCAGAAGCGCTTTTATCTCCCGCCGGGCGTCCACGAGGGGGACTACCGGGTGCGGTTTCGCGCGATCGCAAAAAACGCGGACGCGCAGAGAGGCGGCATTGACCGCAGCGAATCTCTTGCAAACCGTTCCATGGAAAACTATGTCGCGTGCGATGCGCTGACGGTGACGGTTGTCGGGCGCATGTACGATCTGGCAATTACCGACATTGTGGACTATCCGCGCTGGAAAAGCGTGTTCTATGAGGAGGACGGAAGCAAAAAGCGATTTGCCTTCTGGATCGGCGGGAAAAATCTGGAAGGTCAGACGTTATCCGCCCGCGCCGCCGCAGGACGCTTCCCGGTTTTACAGGGCACGCATCCGTACAACCGAAACGCCGGGGCGCCCGGGCTTGGCTACCGGGTAAAGCTGCAATTAAAGACGGTTGGGGATATGCGCGCATCAGATGATAAAATTGTGCTTTTTCCTACCTACTATTATATATCCCGCGACGGGAGGGAGCGCAGGCATGTGCGGCTCTATCGGCGAGACGATCTGACGGAGGTGGAAAAAATGCTCGTCCTTGACAGCGAAAACAGAAGCTTTGTATCGGTTGGAAACCGCAATGTGTCGGATGCGGCGCTGCGCGCGCGCTCCGTTCAGATATGGGACGGGGAATATCAGCTCTCGCCGGATTTGTATCTGGCGGACGCGGATGTGGATCTGGACGCCTATATCCGTCTGCACGGCGGGCGCATCCGCAGGAGCGACCCGGTGTTTCTGCGGGACGGATATCTGCTCGTCCGGTTTGAGGTGCGCTCCTTTCGCGGAGAAGCGGCGCATCTGAGCTATGCGAACGCGAAAAACAGCGCCCGCGGCTACTGCAATATGTGGCGCTTGCAGGGGTTTTTATACGACCGGACGGACGGCGCGGGAAATGCATTCTCCTTTGTGGACGGCGACTGTCTGCTCTTTGACACGAAATATTCCCTGCACAGCGATTACGAGAGCTGGGGGACGCACTGAGCGCCCGCCTGCCGCCGGATTTGCGGGGTTACATCATTCCATACGCGAGGAAGACGCTGGCGGCAATGCCGGCGACGGTCGCAATCAGCGCGCACGGCAGCGTCCAGCGCGTTTTGCGGATTTTGACCGCCATAAAATAGACGGACATCGTATATAGAATGGATTCCGTGCAGCTTAGCATG
>CAMTZV010000167.1 GCA_947086625.1 uncultured bacterium
GGTGACAGACATGATCCTGCTGCTGGGCGCGCGGCAGGATATCGAGGCGGACGGGACGTATGACACGTCTTTAGCTGAGGCGTTTTTGGTGCCTGCGGGCACGGTCGTCGAGCTGTACGCGACGACGCTGCACTATGCGCCCTGCACGGCGGCAGACGGCGGCTTCCGCTGCGTTGTCGTCCTTCCGGCGGGGACGAACACGGCGCTGACCTTCGCGGCAGGGGACGCGGGTGAGGACCGATGGATCACGGCGAAAAACAAGTGGCTGCTCGCGCATGAGGAAGCGGGCATTGAGGGGGCTTTTTGCGGCTTAAAGGGTGAAAATATCCGTCTGCCCTGACCATGTGCCCGGACGGGCGGGCAAAAGGAGTGCACAATGAAAAAGCGTCTGGATTTAGGCGGGGTATGGACAGGACAGGCAAAAGGGCTGGGGACATTTCAGGTAACGCTTCCGGGGACACTGGATACGAACGGGATCGGCGGGCCGGATGAGGAGGGGATCAGGACAAGGCTCACGCGGCTTCACACGTACGAGGGCAGGGTGCGCTACGCAAGGCGGCTTCACATGCCAAAAACCCAGGGCGGACGACTGTTTTTAAGGGTGGAGCGCACGAGGGAGCTTCTCATGGAAATCGACGGATGCGCACAGGAGGCATTTCGGGAGGGGACGCTCAGCACGCCATGGCTGTTCGAGGTGACGGCGTTTTCTGGAAGAGAGGTAGAGGTGGCGTTTACGGTCGACAATGCGTATACGCGCTGGCCGCGCGAATCCCTGATCGGTGCATCCGCGGCGACGGACGAGACGCAGACAAACTGGAACGGGATTTTGGGTGATTTCGGGATTTATGAGGAGGGAAGGCAGTTTTTTGAGAGCCTTCGGGTCTATCCCGTGAATGGGACGCTCTCGGTGCGGGGAAGGATCTGCGGGCTGGAGGCCGCGCGTGCACGGCTGGAAAAGCCGGCCCTCTTGCTGGAGAGCGAGGCGTTTGCAGGAGGAGTGGCCGTCCTTTCGACGCAAGCGTGGCTTTTTGGGGAAACGGACTGTGAAATCAGAGTGGACGGCATACCGCTCGCCGATACGTGCGAGCGCTGGGACGAGGGCGCGGGAAAGCTGTATGCGCTTCGCGCTGTGCTGTGCGGCGGCAAAGACGAGACGTGCGGGGAGGCGCCAAACGATGCAGGCGCGGATGAGGGGCTTGCCGTGCGGCAGAGCGGCGGCAGAGACGCCGGTGTGCTGGCGCAGACGGAGACGACGTTTGGCGTGCGGGATTTTGGCGTGGACGAAGGCCTTCGCCTGACGTTAAACGGGCGCCGTATCTTTCTGCGGGGCGAGGCAAACTGCTGCGTGTTCCCGCAGGAGGGCCATCCGCCGACGGACGAGGCGCGGTGGCGGACGGTGCTCGAGGCGTATGCCGCATACGGTGTGAACTGTATGCGGTTTCATTCGTGGTGCCCGCCGGATGCCGCGTTTGCCGCGGCCGATCAGCTGGGGATGCTGATGCAGCCGGAGCTCTCTCACTGGAATTTTAAAGACGCGTTCGGGGACGAAAAAGCACGGGATTATTACCGGAGGGAGCTGTTTGCCGTTCTGGACATGCTTGCGAACCACCCGTCGTTTGTCATGCTCACGTTTGGAAACGAGCTGAGCTGTACAGAGGAGGGGGACGCGTTTGCCGGGCGGCTTCTGGACGAGGCGCGGGCTTATGACCCGACGCGGCTCTATGCGAACGCCTCAAACTACCGTTACGGGGAGGACGGGACGGATCCCGGCAGCGATTTCTACACGGCGATGGCGTACCGCGGCGAGATGCTGCGCGCGACGAGCTCGCCGATGGCCGGACATCTGAACGAGGCGTACCCGTCTGCCTGCCGCACGTATGACGCGGCTGTGGAGCGGGTGCACCGGGAGAAAAAGCCCCTGTTTGGCTTCGAGGCCGGGCAGTATGAGATTTTGCCGGATTTTTCGCAGATCGGGCAGTTTTCGGGTGTGACGCGGGCCGTAAATCTGGAGCGGATCCGGGAGAAGGCGCGCGAAAGGGGGCTGCTTTTTGACTGGGCTAGCATGGTGGAGGCGACGGGCGAGCTGGCGCTGCTTTGCTACCGCGAGGAGGTGGAGGCGGCCCTTCGGACGAAGGGGATGAGCGGGCTCTCGCTTCTCGGCCTGCAGGATTTTCCGGGGCAGGGGACGGCGCTTGTCGGGATGATGGACAGCCATTTGAAGCCAAAGCCCTTCGCGTTCGCGAAGCCGCAGCGGTTTCGGGCGTTTTTCGGCCCGACGGTGCCGCTTCTTTATTTGAAGAAATACACGTATGTGGGCGGCGATTTGCTGGAGGCGGACGTGAAGCTCGCCCATTACGGGAGCGAGCGGCTCGTCTGCACGGCGGGCTGGGAGCTTTTGGAGGATGGCGGGGCAGTGGAGTCCGGGACGTTCCCTGCGGGCGTCTTTGAGGTGGGGAAGCTGTGTGAGGTGGGCGCGTTGCGCCTGCGGCTGCCGGAGTCTGCGGTTTCGCGGCGGTTTGACCTGCGCATCTTTGCGGGAGCGTTTGAGAATTGCTATCCGCTCTGGGTTTATGCGGACAGGGAGCAGGAAGATCCGGGGAACGTGCTCGTCGAAAAGCGGCTGAGCGCTTCCGTTCTCGCGGCGGCGCGGGCGGGCCGGACGGTGTTTTTGGAGCCGCAGCCGGACGAAAAGCATATCCCGGCGTCCGTGGAGGGCCATTTTACGACGGATTTCTGGTCGGTGGGGACGTTCCCGGAGCAGAGCGGGACGATGGGAATGCTGATCGAGCGCACGCATCCCGCGCTGGCGGAGTTTCCGACGGAATTTTACTGCAATTACCAGTGGTGGCCGATGGCGAACGGGAGGCCGATGATCCTGCCGGGGCAAATCCACCCGATCGTGGCGGTTCCCGACTGCTGTGCCCGCCTGCGGCATCTGGGGCTTTTGTTTGAAGCGTCGTTTGGCGCGGGCCGCATCATGGTAAGCGCGATGGGGCTTACAGAAAAGCAGCAGTACCCGGAGTGCCGGGCACTGCTGCGCAGTTTGCTTCATTATCTTGACAGGGAGGCGCGCAGCGGGCGCGCATGCGGGCAGCGGATCACGGAGGATGAGCTGCGGCAAATCGTCGCTTACGCCTGATTCATCTCGTTTAAGATATCGGTTTTTAACTTGTAGAGCCTGTCGGACAGATCCACGTAGATCTTTGCGGGGTTGACAAAGCGCTTTGTCTCGTCCCAGATCGTGTCCTTTTCCTTCTCGCAGATCGCGCGGATCTCCATTGTGGAGGGGGACTCGTAGACGCAGGCGCCGTTTTTGAACACGGGGACGAGCAGCTCGCGCAGCGTGTAGCTCTCCCCTGCGATGCGCGTCTTTTTCCACGGCTCGTGCGGGTCGAAGAGCAGCATGTCCTCCCGCGGGTCGAATGTCTCGTCGGCAAGGCAGATGAGGTCGGCGCGGATCTTTCCGGTGTCGTTGTCGTAAATGCGGTAGACCGTCTTGTTGCCGGGGTTTGTCACCTTTTCGGAGTTTTCCGACAGCTTGATCTTCGGGGTGAAGCTGCCGTCTGCTGCCCGGATAGCCGCAAGCTTGTATACGCCGCCAAACGCCGGGTTATCCTTGGAGGTGATGAGGTTTGTGCCCACGCCCCAGGAGGTGATCGTCGCGCCCTGAAGCTTTAACGACTCGATCAGATATTCGTCCAGGTCGTTGGAGGCGGAGATGACCGCGTCGGGAAAGCCCGCCTCGTCGAGCATGCGGCGCACCTTCTTGGACAGATAGGCGAGGTCGCCGCTGTCCATGCGGATGCCGTAGTAGGTCAGCGGGATGCCCGCCGCCCGCATTTCCTGAAAGACGCGGATGGCGTTTGGCATACCGGATTTTAACGTGTCGTAGGTATCCACGAGCAGGATGCATGCGCCCGGGTAGAGGTCGGCGTACGCTTTAAACGCCGTGTACTCGTCCGGGAAGCTCATGATCCAGCTGTGGGCGTGCGTGCCGAGTACCGGAATGTCAAACATCTGTCCGGCGAGCACGTTGGACGTCCCCTTGCAGCCGCCGATGACAGCCGCCCGCGCGCCGTATGTACCAGCGTCGGGGCCCTGCGCGCGGCGCAGGCCGAACTCCATCACGCCGTCGCCCTTTGCCGCGTAGCAGACGCGGGCCGCTTTGGTGGCGATCAGGCACTGGTGGTTGATGATGTTTAAGATCGCGGTCTCCATGAGCTGCGCTTCCATGATCGGCGCGATGATCTTTACGAGCGGCTCGCGCGGGAAGATGAGCGTGCCCTCGGGGATCGCGTAAATGTCGCCGCTGAAGCGGAAATCCTTCAGATAGGTGAGAAAATCCTCGTCGAAAATTTTTAACGAACGCAGATAATCGATGTCGTCTTCGTCGAATTGCAGCCGCTTTACGTAGTCGATGAGCTGGTCGAGCCCGGCGCAGACGGAGTAGCCGCCGCCGCATGGATTGCTGCGGTAAAATGCGTCGAATACGACGACCTCGTGGTTCTGGTTTTTGAAATAGCCCTGCATCATCGTCAGCTCATAGAGATCCGTGAGCAGGGATAGCTTTAAGGTGCTCATAATGTTATTGCCGGACAGTGCCCGGCGCCCCTTTCTTGATTGTAAATATTGTGAATGTACAAATTACAGATTAAAGACAGTATAGACTTTTTTGTCGGATGCGTCAAGAGACAAGTCACATGTCTTGTCAGAGACGAAATGCCGGGTATGTAAAGTATCGTAAGGCGCACGCTTTTGACTGCGATAATGGCATAGACTTTGCGTGCGGGTTGTGCTATATTTATGATTGGATTGGAACAGAGGGCTTTTGCGGCAGCGCCGCAGAAAGGGCAAGACAGGGAGAGTACAGGATGGACGGGAGACAGGACAGAGACAATCAAAGCGGTTATGATCAGGACACGTTTGGCAGGGTGGGCGCCGGTACGGCTCAATCCGGGACTTACGGGCAGGAAAGCCGCAGGGACAGCTACAATTACAGCCAGAAATATAA
>CAMTZV010000168.1 GCA_947086625.1 uncultured bacterium
AAAGCAGCATGCGGGCCGCGCGGCGAGTAGGGAGAAAATCTTCCCTACTCGATTTTAGGAAGGAGGGAATTGGACTATGGTGAAAAAACGATCCATATGGCCTTATCTGCTCGTGGCCCCGGCAGTGCTCATCATCCTCTGCGTGGTGTTTGTGCCTGTCGTCAACGCGATCATCATGAGCTTTCAGAGCTATGATCTGCGGCGGCCGAACGATATCGGCTTTAACGGGCTTGCGAATTACATAGAGGCATTTGGGGATACGAAATTCCATTCGGCGTTTTGGGGGACGCTCGTGTGGGTCATTGCCGGTGTCGGCTTCCAGTTTTTATTCGGATTTGCACTGGCGCTTCTTTTGAATAAGCGGTTTAAGGGGCGCGGCGTTGTGCGCGCGGTGAGCATGGTTCCGTGGGTGACGCCGGGTGTTTTGATCGGCCTGATGTGGCGCTGGATCTACGACGGAAACATGGGCGTGTTAAACGATCTGCTCTTAAAGCTGCATCTGATCGATGACAAGATCCCGTTTCTGGCGCAGGAGGGCACGGCCTTCCCGGCGGTCATCGTGACGATCATCTGGCAGGGCATCCCGTTCTTTGCGCTGATGCTGCTGGCGGCTTTGCAGGGCGTGTCGGCGGATATGTATGAGGCGGCGGCCATCGACGGCGTAACCGGCTGGCAGTCCCTGTTTTACATCACGCTTCCGTCGATCAAAAACACGATCTTTGTCACGGCGCTGCTGCGCATTATCTGGGTTGCAAACTCGGTGGACGTCATCTTCAACATGACGGAGGGACGCTTCGGCACGATGACGATGAGTGTGTACATCTATCAGAAGGGAAATGCGCTCGACCTCGGCTATGCCTCGGCGATGGCGCTCATCATGGCGGTCTGCCTGCTCGTTGTCGCAATCCCGTATCTGAAGTCAAACTTTAAGGAGGAGGTATGAGCTTATGTATTATAGACAAAGTAAGGCAAAACGCTTTTTTACGCTCTATCTTCCGCTGATCGTGCTCATGATCTTTATTCTGTTTCCGTTTTACTGGACGTTCGTGACGTCCGTAAAGCCGGAGGAGGAGCTCTACGGAACGATCGTGACCTACTGGCCGTCGGCCTTTACGTTTGAGGCCTACACGAAGCTGTTTACAACGACGGTCGACTTTTTAACGGCGATGAAAAACAGTCTGATCGTGGCGGTGTGTACGACGGTCGTGTCGCTGACCGTCTCCACGCTGGCGGCTTACGCGTTTTCGCGCTACGAGTTTGTGGGGAGAAAGGTGCTCATGTGCATCTTCCTGTGCAATAATATGTTCCCGACGGTGCTGCTGCTCATCCCGCTGTACTCGATCATGAGAAAGATGGGGCTTTTGTACACGCCGACCTCGCTCGTATTGTCCTACACGACGTTTACGATCCCGTTTTCGGTGTGGCTTCTGATGGGATTTTTGAAGGATCTGCCGCTCTCCCTGGAGGAGTCGGCGCTCATCGACGGCTGCAACCGCGGAAACGCGTTCACACGCATCATTCTCCCGCTGCTGGCGCCGTGCCTTGTCGCTACGGGTGTGTATATTTTCATGCAGTCATGGAACGAGTACACGTTTGCGATGATGTTCACGAACGCGGACAGCCGGACGATCCCGGTGGCGCTCAAAAATCTGATCGGACAGCTCGGCGTGCAGTGGGATCTTTTAACGGCCGGAGGAATCATCACGATCATACCGGTCTGCATCATGTTCTTCTTTGCGCAGAAGCGTCTGGTAGAAGGGCTGACCGCGGGCGCGGTAAAGGGCTAAAAGGCGAAAAGAGAGATTTGTATGACAGATTTTATAGAGGAGGAAAAAACTATGCAGTACGACAAAAAAGCAAAAGAGTTGCGGGCAGAAATTTTAAAAATGCTCTATGCCTGCCAGTCAGGGCATCCGGGCGGATCGTTATCCTGCGTGGAAATGCTGATGGCACTCTACTATGAGGTTATGAAAATTGACCCGAAAAATCCGGCGGATCCCGACCGTGACCGTCTGGTTTTAAGCAAGGGACACGCATGTCCCGCGCTCTATGCGGTGCTGGCAGACCTGGGCTATTTCCCGAAGGAGGATCTCGCCGATCTGCGGCAGATTAACAGCCATCTCCAGGGGCACCCGGACTGCACAAAGACGCCCGGCGTTGATATGAACACCGGATCTTTGGGACAGGGCGCGTCGCTTGGAATGGGCCTTGCGCTGGCTGCAAAATACGCAAAGAAGGATTATCGGGTATACACGGTGCTCGGCGACGGCGAGTGCCAGGAGGGCCTTGTGTGGGAGGCTGCGATGGCGGCGGCCCATTACAAGCTGGATAATCTCACCTTCCTGCTCGACCACAACGGCCTGCAGATCGACGGCAGCAACGACGAGGTCATGAGTCTCGGGGACGTTGTGAAGAAGTTTGACGCGTTTGGTTTTTCGTGCATCAAGGTAGACGGGCATGACATCCGGGCGATTGTGGAGGCACTTGAGGCTCCCGTATCCGGCAAGCCGAAGTTTATCTGCTGCGAGACTGTCAAGGGCAAGGGCGTTTCGTTTATGGAGGGCCAGTTTGGATGGCACGGAAACCCGATGAACAAAGAGCAGTTTGAACAGGCATTAAGCGAGCAGGAGGTGTAGGAAGATGGGAAAGTCTTTAAGAGTTGCTTATGGTGAGGCGCTTGCGAAATTAGGAGAGAAAAATGAGAAGGTCGTTGTATTCGACGCCGACCTGGCACATGCGACCCAGACCTGCCTGTTTCAGGCAAAATACCCCGAGCGCCATTTTAACATGGGAATCGCGGAGGCAAACATGATGTGTGCGGCGGCTGGCTTCGCGCACACGGGCTTCATTCCCTTCGTAAGCACCTTTGCGCTCTTTGGCGCAGGGCGTGCGTTCGAGCAGATCCGCAATTCGATCTGCTATACGAACTGCAACGTAAAGTTTGGCTTCTCGCACTCCGGGCTTTGCGTGGGCGAGGACGGCGGAAGCCATCAGTCCATCGAGGACATCGCGCTCATGAGGGAGCTTCCGAACATGACAATCCTCGTGCCGTGCGATCCGGCGGAGACGGAGAAAGCGGTCATGGCGGCGGCTGAGATCGACGGGCCGGTTTACATCCGCGTGGCACGTCCGGTCTGTGAGGACATTACGACAATGGACACGCCGTTTACGCCCGGGAAGGCGAACGTCATGAAGGAGGGCACGGACGTGTGCCTGATCGCATGCGGCCTGATGATCCCGGTAGCGCTTGCGGCGGCGGAAAAGCTTGAGGCGGAGGGCATCAGTACCGCCGTTGTAAATATGCACACGATCAAGCCGATCGATCGGGATATCATTCTGAAGATGAATGAGACGTGTAAGGCAATCGTGACCGTGGAGGAGCATTCCGTGATCGGAGGTCTTGGCTCTGCGGTGGCGGAGGTTCTGGCCGGAAACGCGGGCGCGAAGTTTGGCATGGTAGGAATTCAGGACAAATTCGGAAAATCCGGCAAGCCGAACGAGCTGTTCGAGGCTTACGGGCTGAGCGCGGATAACGTTGCGGCGACCGCAAAAGGGCTGCTTTAGGAGAGGGAGAACAGGAGGACAGACATGAAGATTTTGGACTATGAATTTACCGGCGAGGGTATGCAGCGGGTATTTGAGAACGAGAAGTGGACGGTCGGCATCAAAAACTGGAAGCCGGCGAATGATGTGACAGGCATTGACTGTCTCGAGCGCCACAACTTAACCGACGAGCTGTTCGTGCTCGTCGAGGGAAGCTGTACGCTCATCTACGCGAACGAGACGGCGGACGGCATCGAGTTTGACGCGGTGAAGATGGAGAAGGATAAGGTTTACAACATCCCCGCCACGCTCTGGCACAACACGATCACGCAGAAGGACACGAAAATGATCCTGATCGAGGATTCCAACACCTCGATGGATAACAGCGACATCCTGAATCTGGATGAGGCGCAGATCGCGAAGGTGCGCAGTCTCGCATAATCCCGGAGCTTTACTTTTCTGTTAAAATGTGGTATTCTTGCATGTATTCATATATGACAGGCGGGGGAAATGCCGCTGCGGCGTTTCCCGGCGCCCGTCTGTAGGGAGGCATCGATATGGATACAGGTGTTGTGAGAATTATTTACGGGGAGGGGCATGGCAAATCCACTGCCGCGTTAGGCCGTGCATTGAAGGCCGCCAGCGAGGGAAAGCGTGTGTTTATCATCCACTACCTCAAGGGTAAAATGGAGGCGGAGGCGCAGTTCATGAAAAAGCTGGAGCCGGAGATCAAGGTGTTCCAGTTTGAAAGGAGCGACGCGCCCTATGAGAGCCTTTCTCCGGAGGAGCAAAAGGAGGAGCGTCTGAACATCAAAAACGGTGTGGGCTTTGCAAGAAAGGTACTCGTGACCGGTGAGTGTGATCTGCTCATCTTAGACGAGATGCT
Organism: uncultured bacterium; assembly: GCA_947086625.1. GTDB lineage: Bacteria > Bacillota > Clostridia > Lachnospirales > Lachnospiraceae > W0P33-017. Next base: position 4,430 of record CAMTZV010000168.1, read on the forward strand.
GGGGCTTAGAGACGCCGGGCTTTTGGATGCGGGCGAGCTGGAGGGCCTGTTGGATTCCCGCTCAAGGGAGATGGATCTGATCCTGACCGGACGCACGATGGACGATTCCATCCGGGAATATGCGGATGAGATCTACAGAATTAAATCTGAAAAATAACAAAAAAGTAATCCTGCCCTGTGGTTTTGCCGCAGGGCACTTTACATTTTCAAAAAATTCTAATATAGTATAATAAGAAAAAAGTTTGCACAGGCAGGAGGAAAAAATCAGGATGGCAATTTTCAAAGGCGCGGGCGTGGCGATCATCACACCTATGAAAGAAAATTTTGAGGTAAATTACGATAAGCTGGAAGAACTGATTCAGTTTCAGATAGACGGCGGAACGGACTGCATCGTGATCACGGGCACGACAGGGGAGAGCTCGACGCTTTCGATGGAGGAGCACGCGGATGTGATACGCGCGGCGGTCCAGATGACAAAGCACCGCGTCCCGGTCGTGGCGGGCACCGGCTCGAACTGTACGAGGACGGCGATCCAGCTCACGCACGACGCCGAGGAGGCGGGCTGCGAGGGCGCGCTC